>CAKVBE010000008.1 GCA_934725005.1 uncultured Rickettsiales bacterium
TCATCAATAGGTATGACAGATGATGATTATGAAATTTATAACATCATAAAAGACAAAACACACATTGTTGTTGCCAATAAAATAGACTTGATTAATGATGAATTTTGCGAAATTCTACCAAATACCGCAAAACTTTCTACAGTTTCAAAAGACGGTTTGGATGATTTGAAAGACAAAATGAAAAATATTATTTGTAATTTTTCTCTTGATGAGACAGAATTTATCACAAACAAACGCCAACAACATTGCTTATCAAGATGCAAAGAAAGTCTTGAACGCGCCCTAATTGCTGCACGAGCAAACGAATTGCAAGATATGATTTATATTGATTTAAAGGCATCATTACTTGCTCTTGATGAAATCACCGGTGAAGTCATAACAGATGATATATTAAACAACATCTTCGACCATTTTTGCATTGGAAAGTAGAAATGGGGCACATAGGTCTATGTCATTCCGAATTGTTTCCACTACTATGAATAAATCCTGTAATCAATATATATAGTAAAACTACGAAATAAAATAGTATTAAATAGCAAAAACGGATTGCCACAGTCGTGCAAATGCACTCCTTCGCAATGACGTTACGTATTTTCAATATCGTCATTGCGAGCAATAGCGAAGCAATCCAGCTTTCTTTTAGATAAATTTTATTCGGAACAGTTGTGAAACACCGCAGTCGCATAAAACATGACTCCACTTCGTTTCGCACTCTGCTCCTGCTGTTCAGGGTGACAATTGGAGTAAAAATCAACATTGATAGATTCTGAATAGCAAGAAAATTATGCGTTCATACTTCACGCAAATTTTCTAAGCTGTCAGAATGACAATGACTGTAACCTAACACTTGGTTTGATATTTTCTAACAGTAGGTTTGATTATTTTACTTGTAATAAAAGAGTCTAATTAAAAAATTAAACTAAATGCAAAAATATTTATGCTACAATTAACGTATAATTCGTGAGGTTGAATGGATAAAAAGCTTTTATCAGAACGAGATATTTGTACAAAATTTATAACTCCTGCTATCGTGAAGGCTGGTTGGGATAGAAATTCTCAAATCAGAGAAGAAGTTTCTTTTACTGCAGGTAAAGTTATTGTTAGAGGGAAACTTGTATCTCGCGGCAAGTCAAAACGAGCGGATTATATTCTTTATTATAAAAATAATATTCCTATAGCAGTAGTTGAAGCAAAGGACAATAATCATTCCGTTGGTGCAGGTATGCAGCAAGCAATTGGTTATGCTGAAGCCCTTGATATTCCGTTTGTTTTTACTTCAAATGGAGATGCTTTCTTATTCCAAGATAGAACTATAAATTTAGGTAAAAAGGAAACGGAATTAACTTTAGAACAATTTCCTTCGCCCAAAGAATTATGGGACAAATATAAGAAATTTAAAGGAATAGAAGAACCTGAGGTTGAAGAAATATTTACCCAAAGCTACCATAAAGATGCAACTAGAAAAGAACCAAGGTATTATCAAAGGATTGCTATTAATAGAACTGTTGAAGCTATTGCAAAAGGGCAGGATAGAGTTCTTCTTGTTATGGCAACAGGAACAGGTAAAACTTATACCGCCTTTCAGATTATTTGGAGATTATGGAAAGCTAAAAAGAAGAAACGAATTTTATTTTTAGCAGATAGAAATATATTAATTGATCAAACTAAATCTCAAGATTTTGCACCTTTTGGTGATAAAATGACAAAAATCACAAAACGTCATATTGATAAATCTTATGAAATATACCTTGCTCTATATCAAGGTCTAACAGGAAGCGATGAAAATAAAGATGCTTACAAACAATTTTCAAAAGATTTTTTTGATTTAGTTGTAATTGATGAATGTCATAGAGGAAGCGCAAAAGAAGATTCAGCTTGGAGAGAAGTTCTTGATTACTTTAGCTCTGCAACGCATTTGGGTTTGACTGCAACTCCAAAAGAAACAAAAGATATTTCTAATATTGAATATTTTGGAGAACCTATTTATACATATTCATTAAAGCAAGGTATTGAAGACGGTTTTCTTGCTCCTTATAAAGTCATTAGACCTCTTTTAAATATAGACCTTGATGGCTTAAAACTAAGAGAAGGAACTATTGATAAATACGGAAACGAAGTACCAAATGAAGAGTTTAACGTAAAAGATTTTGACAAAAGATTGGTTGTTGATGAAAGAACAGAATTCGTTGCGAAACGCATAACTAAATATTTAAAGAAAAATAATAGGTATGATAAAACTATTGTATTTTGTGTTGATATTGACCACGCAAATAGAATGCGCCGAGCTCTTGTTAATGAAAACCCTGATATGATAGAAGAAAATTCTAAATATGTAATGCAAATTACTGGAGACAATGATGAAGGGAAAATGGAATTAGATAATTTTATTGATCCGGAATCAACATATCCAGTAATTGCAACAACTTCAAAACTTATGACGACTGGTGTTGATGCAAAAACTTGTAAATTAATTGTATTGGATAGCAATATTAATTCTATGACAGAATTTAAACAAATAATTGGTCGTGGCACACGATTGAGACCAGATTATGGTAAATGGTATTTTACTATTCTTGATTTTAGAGGAGTTACAAGATTATTTGAAGATAAAGATTTTGATGGAGAACCCGTTCAAATAAAAGAAGTTAAAGAAACTGAAGAACTTGCAGATGAGAATCAAACTCAGCAAGAAGTTGAAGCATTAATTGAAGAATTGCCAAAAGATGAAACTGTTGTAGAACTTCCACCAAATATTAATATAACCGAAATCGAAAATCCAACAAGAAAATTTTATGTAAATGGTATTGAAGTTGTTCAGGTAGGAGAAAGAGTTCAGTATTATGGCAATGATGGTAAACTGATTACAGAGAGCCTTGTTGACTATACAAAGAAAAATTTAAAAGCACAATTTGCGACACTAAACGATTTTATAAAAAAATGGTCAGAAGCTGATAAAAAAAGTGTCATTATCAAAGAACTTGAAGAACAAGGAATTATGCTTGAAGAATTAAGAGAAGAAGTTAAACAAAAAACAGGCAAAGATTTAAGTGTTTTTGATTTAATTTGTCATGTAACTTTTGATATGCCACCACTTTCAAAAAAAGAACGAGCAGAGAATGTTAAAAAACGTAATTACTTTGGCAAGTATTCTGAAAAAGCAAGAGCTATCTTGAATGCAATTATTGATAAATTTGCAGATGATGGAATTGTTGAAATAGAAAGTCGAGAAATTTTAAAATTTCAACCTTTTGATTCTTTTGGAACTCCGATAGAAATTGTTAAAGAATTTGGAGGGAAAGATAAGTACGAAGAAGCAATTCGTGAACTTGAAAAAGAATTGTTTAATGAAGAGGTAGCATAATGATTAATAGTTTGGTAAATTTTGTTACATTAACTGAAAATCAAATAATAAACTGGACAGAAGTAATAATGGTTTTTGCTACAACATTATCAGCTTGTGGCACTGTTGCATTAGCAATATTTGGCTATAAAGCTCTTAATCCTTGGGAAAAAGAATTGAGATATAAGCACAAAGCTGAATTTATTGCTCAAGCTAAGCTTTTGTTAATTTGTTTAGATAATTTTTACGGAAATGGTAAAATTAACGATAGACTAAGGAATTTAAGTATTATTGAAAGACCATATTGGCAACCATTTTTAAAAAATGATGTAGATAGATATACAAAAGAAGCTGAACAATTGTATAAAAATTTATTAATTCAAGAAGCTTATATAGATGGGCTAAGAATAAAAGCAAAAACTAAAATATGTAATGATTTCTTAAAGACAATTAACCTATATAAGGACAAACTTTCTGATATTGCGACAGCAAAATTAAATTTTTGCCATGATGTAGATGCAATTAGAGATGCCGCATTTAAAATATTTGAAGAAAATAGTATACAGATTGTTAAAATTAAAAAGAAAGCTCACAAGCTATATAAAAAAGTTAAAAATATATAAGGAGTAATAATGCCCAATATATCAAGTGTAATTAAAGCAATACAGGATATAATGAGAAAAGATACAGGTGTCGATGGTGATGCACAAAGACTTTCTCAAATCGTTTGGATGTTATTTTTGAAGATTTTTGCGGATAAAGAAGCAGAGTATGAAATAATGGATGATGATTATAAATCGCCATTAGCTTCTGAATATCGTTGGCAAAACTGGGCTATGGATGATGAAGGGTTGACAGGTGATGAACTTATTGATTTCATAAATAATCGTTTGTTTCCTTACTTGCAAAATCTTGAAAATGATTCTGATAAGCGTGCTTTTATAATTAAAAATATCTTTCAAGATACTTATAATTATATGAAATCAGGTACTTTGCTACGTCAAGTTATAAATAAAATTAACGAGATAGATTTTAATTCAAGCGAAGATAGACACTTATTCAATGATATTTATGAGCAACTTTTGCAAAGCTTGCAATCTGCAGGTAATGCCGGAGAATATTATACTCCTCGTGCAGTAACGCAATTTATTGTAGATATGATAAATCCACAAATTGGAGAAAAAATTCTTGATCCTGCCCGTGGAACAGGAGGTTTTTTAGCTTGTACTATTGAACATTTAAAGAAACAAATTCAAACGACAGAAGAAGGTGAGTCACTTAATTGCAACATTTTGGGTATTGAAAAGAAACCTCTTCCACACCAACTTTGTACTACTAATATGATTTTACATGGAATTGATACTCCAATAAATATCAGACGAGATAATACCTTGTCAAAACCAATAAACAATATTTCTCCTGTAGATAGAGTTGATTGTATCGTAACCAACCCACCTTTTGGCGGTATTGAAGAAGAAGGTATTGAAAGCAATTTCCCATCCGCTTATAGAACAAAAGAAACCGCAGACTTATTCTTGCTTTATATAATAGCAATGTTAAAACCTCATGGTAGATGCGGTGTAGTTCTTCCTGATGGTGCGTTATTTGGCGAAGGTGTTAAAACAAGGATAAAAGAGAAACTTATGACGGATTGTAATTTGCATACGATCATAAGACTTCCAAAGAGTGTATTTGCACCTTATACTTCTATTAATACAAACCTGTTATTCTTTACTAAAGGTGAGCCAACAAAAGAAACTTGGTTTTATAGATTAGATATGCCAGAAGGGTATAAAAACTTCTCAAAAACCAAACCTATGAAACGTGAACACCTGCAACCTATTGATGAATGGTGGAACAATAGGAAAAAGATTGAAAATGATGGATTTTTTAAATCTAAAAAATATTCTATTGATGAGATAAAAGAACGTAATTATAACCTTGACCTTTGTGGTTATCCATATGAAGAAGAAGAAATCCTGCCACCACTTGAACTCATTGAAAACTATCAAAAGCAGAGAGTTGAACTCGATAAGAATATCGATAAGATTTTGGCTCAAATTAAAGATATGCTTGGAGGTGTAAACATTGGATAGTTTATTTAAAATTGCATTTAATATTGGTCAATCTAATACAAGTATAAGTGAAATTGTAAAAGATGTTTTTATACCTTTATTTTCGGTATTCCTTGGTGCTGTATTTGCACATATGTTTACAATTTGGTATGACAAAAAAAATACATATGATAAAAATAAATCTCAATTAATATACCTACACAATAAATTATTGACAATTTATATGGATTTGAAAATTTGCAATAAAAATGCAACTGATAAAATAAGTTTATTAGAAAATTTTAAATTAATTGATATTGTTAATAAAACATATACAACCACCTTTGAAATAAATATAAAATATGAAGAGTTTAACTTTCTATCAATGTACAACAAATTATTTGTTGTGATAATACAGATATTAAAAGATAGATTAGAGGAATTAAATATTTATTTGGCTGATTGTAGTAGATATAGCGAAAATATACGACTTAACTGGCATGAAAATATTGAATATGAATTACATATTACTAGCCAATTAAATAGTTATTTAATTGAAATAAAAGACTTTTCAGAAGATTTATTGGGACTTTTACATATTTTATTAAAAGGATTAGATTTATGTTACATAAATTATTTTAATGAAAATTTTGATTTTTATGATTTAAGTTCTAATTATTTAAAAGATAATTTTTTTGATAACAATCAACTATATATATTAAATAGACAAAATTTTGATAAAGCATGGTTACCGAAACATAATCTAAAAACAGATATAAAAAAAATAAAATTTAAACTAAAAAAGATGATAAACGATATAAAAATATACTTAGAATAAATATGGGAAAAATGAAAGCTGAAACTCTAAAAAAGGCAATATTACAGTATGCAATGCAGGGAAAGTTGGTTAAACAAAACCCGAATGATGAACCTGCATCGATTCTGCTTGAAAGAATTAAGACTGAAAA
Organism: uncultured Rickettsiales bacterium; assembly: GCA_934725005.1. Next base: position 6,363 of record CAKVBE010000008.1, read on the forward strand.
AGAACAACTGATTAAAGACGGTAAAATAAAAAAAGAAAAACCTCTCCCTCCGATAACAGAAGATGAAATACCGTATGAACTGCCAAAAGGTTGGGAGTGGGTAAGGCTTTCTGAAATTTTAAATAAAATTTGTGCTGGCGGAGATAAACCCAATAATTTTACAGAATTTAAAACTAATAAAAATATTTATCCTGTTATAGCAAATGGTGAAAAAAATGATGGTATTTTAGGATATTCAGATATTCCGGTAATTAAAGAACAAAGTATTACTGTTTCAGGCAGGGGCACAATGGGGTTTGTTTGCATAAGAGAGCCAGATTATATTCCCATTGTAAGATTGCTTGTTCTTGTACCAAACAAATATATAGATATTAAGTTTTTAAAGTATCTTTTAACATATTTATCAGAAAATGGACAAGGAACTGCGGTTAAACAATTGACGGTTCCTATGTTATCACCAAAAGTTATTTCTTTACCACCGCTTGCGGAGCAGGAACGGATTGTTGAGAGATTGGAGCAGATACTTCCACTTGTAGAAGAATACGGAAAGAATGAAGAAAAACTTTCTAAACTCAATTCAACCTTGCCAAATAAGATTAAACAATCTATTCTGAAATATGCGATGCAAGGGAAATTGGTTGAACAGAATCCATCAGACGAACCAGCGTCTGTTCTTTTAAAACGTATCAAAGCCGAAAAAGAACAACTGATAAAAGAGGGTAAAATCAAAAAAGCCCACCCCTTATCACCAATCACGCAAGACGAAATCCCATTTGAAATTCCAAGCTCTTGGGAATGGTGTAGAGTTAATGATATTGGAATATATAAAAAAGGTCCTTTTGGTAGTGCTTTAACGAAAAAAATATTTGTTCCAAAAGGTAACGATACGGTAAAAGTATATGAACAGAAAAATGCAATACAAAAAGATTATACATTAGGAGAATATTATATTTCTAAAGAATATTATGAAAAATCAATGAAAGGTTTTACTGTATCATCAGGAGATATTATTGTTAGTTGTGCTGGTACAATTGGTGAAACATATGTAATGCCAGAGAATATTGAATTAGGTATTATAAATCAAGCTCTAATGCGAATAACAATAACAAAAGAAATAGACTTAAAATATTTTCTCATGTATTTTGATATTATTTTAAAAAGAGACTCAAAGACTTATAGCAAAGGCTCTGCAATAAAAAATATTCCACCATTTGAAATATTTAAACCTATGTTGGTTCCGCTTCCACCTCTTGCCGAACAACAACGTATTGTTGATAAAGTAAATAAATTAATGGCATTTATAGAAACTTTAGCAAATAACAATAGGCTAGTCAAAGATAGTGCTTCTAATTTATTAAAATCAATTGAAAAAAAATCTTTAACTGAATATTCTTGTAAAAATAGCAATATCATTGATATAAAAGAAAAAAGGGCAATTTTAAGTGCAGAAATTATTTCTCAACTACATAATGAACAATATTTTGGTGTGATTAAGTTAGAAAAAATCTTATATCTATGCGAAAAACATTTAAATATAAACCTCGGTGGCAATTATAAAAAAGAAGCTGCCGGACCACATGATGCACAGTCCCGATATGAAGTAGAAGATATTTTGAAAAATAAAAAATGGTTTAGTGTTCATAAAGAACAAAAAAACAATCTTGAAGTTACAAAATATACTCCACTTGAAAAAAGTAATGAAATCCCTAAGATTTTTAATAATGTCTTTAATACAGAGGCTGTAGAAATAAACAATTTGTTAGAATTATTTAGAGGAAAAAATTCAGATTTTTGTGAATCTATAGCAACTTTGTATGCAGTTTGGAAAAATCGTCTGAGTAAAAATTTAAGTTGTTCTGATTCTGATTTGATTTCAGATTTTAAGGCTTGGAGTAAACAAAAAGCAAGATTCTATGATAGTGATTTACAAGATAGAATATTTTTTATGAAAAGAAAAAATTTAATTCCTAATTCAAATATTAAATAATAATTAAGTTTTTTATAAAAATATTATTTTTATGATAGCATTATAATGCCATTTGTTGGTTAGAAATTCTAATTTGGCAGGTGGGAGGTGAATAAACTTTGTAAAGTATAATAACGCTTCGCGTTATTATCTTCACAAGAAGGTGTTTACTAAGGTAGAACTTTAAACCTTCAATCAGAATGGTTAGGAACATCATTAGTATCTCCTTTCTAAGGTTATATTTATCATTATAACACAGAGTATAAACTCGTTGTTGACAGGGATATGAGGATTCCAACATCACAAGAAGGTTGAAAAACGAATTGAATTGTCAAAGAAAATGTCTTTCTGATAAAGAAGGCTAAGTTTTGGAAGACACTCTTATGGACGAACGAATCCGAGTGTCTTCCGTGCTAAAAAAGGAAGTATATGTCTACAAAACAAAATGATTACAATAAACTGAAAAGTAATTTAACTAAGCAGGTTAGAGAAAAAATCCCAACATTTAATCTAAAAAGTTTTGCTCACTTTGATAAACCATTTTCTTTTGGCAGATTTATAACAAAGGATAAGTCATCCTCTAAAACGAAATTTATAATAACACCCGCTTCTCAAAAGAAAATTAAGCAACAAATAAATTCATTGCACTTATTTTTAAACTCTCCGGAAAGAATTGCAAAACACTCATTTTATCCTTTTATAGCATTTGATATAGAAGAAAGGCGCTCAAATACTATAAACAAGATTAAATACTATGAAAAGAAGTTAGTTGAGTTATCCGGAGAAGAGAAAAATAAGTGTCTCAACACTTTAGATAGTTTAAAAAAGAAAGGCATTATTAAAAAACGTCCAATTAGGTATGCTTCACATATTGACGGGTATATTTACGGACATTATGCAAGTTTATTAAATAAAAAATATGAAAAAAGAATTCAGACACTAGGCTTAAGTGATGTTGTTTTAGCTTATAGAAAGCTTCCGCCTGTAATAATTAACGGTACTGAGATTAGTCCAAATAATTGTACTATGGCGAGAGAAGTTTTTGAAGAAATAAAAAGGCGTGAAAATAATTGTTATGCTTTAGCTTTTGATATTCATAGTTTTTATGATTACATAGATCACGCAAATCTATATAAAGAATGGGCACAGGTACTTGGTGTTGAAAATTTACCGAAAGATCATTTGAATATATATAAATCTTTAACAAAATATTGCTATATTGATTTGAAAGAAGTTTGTTACTATGTAAATAAAGATAAAAAGAAACCATGCTCACAAGTTGATTGTGAAAAATGTAACAAAAAAATATATAAAAAGATTCCTAAAATTTTATTTAAAAATGCAGAAAAATTCAGAAACTTTAAGTCTTGGTATAAAGATTTTTATAAAGATACTGAACATAAAAAGTTTCATAAAAACGAAGGGTTTTATGCGCCTAAGCCATATGGAATTCCACAAGGTTCAGCAATGTCAGCGCTTTTATCTAATATTTATATGATACCTTTTGATTCAGCTATGAAAAATCTTGCAGAAGATGTTGACGGTTTATATAGGCGTTATTGTGATGACATAATATTTATTTGCCATCGCGATGAAAAAATTAAAGAAAAAATTGTCAATAAAATTAAGGAATGTATAAGCGAAAGAGGAGAAAAACTAGAGATTCATCCAATTGAAGAGTGGGATAATTATTCAAAAAGTCAGTGTTATGATTTTAAAAATACTGTAAAAATAAAACAACACCCTCTTCAGTATTTAGGGTTTTATTTTGATGGCGAAAAAGTAAGGATCAGAGAAGGTAGCTTAGCACGATATTTAAGAAAGTCAAAACGAGCAGTTACTGCTATGAAATTTAATGCAATAAAGAAACTTATAAATATGCATAAACAAAAAATACCAATACAAGAAAAACAGAAAAAATTGTATCGTCATCATTTATATGAACAATATACGCATCTTGGTAAACGCAATTTTATATCATATGTCTATAGGACATTTAATACGGTTTTTGATACATCTGTTATAAAACAACAAATAATGAATCATCACAAAAGATTAAATAATCTTATAGAACAAGCTGATAAGGAAATATTACAAACTTACGAGGAATTAATACAAAAGAATGCATTAAAATGAAAGTTATGCTAAAATAAACCTATTCGGAGGTTTTAATGTCTGGTGAAGTTTCCAAAATATATACTGATATTGCTGAATTACTAAATGTTGCTCGAACAAAAGCCTACCATGCTGTAAATTCTATTATGGTAGAAACATACTGGAAGATTGGACAACGCATTGTGGAAGAAGAACAAGGTGGAACGGCTCGTGCAGAATACGGCTCAAAACTTATTGAAAATCTGTCTAAGTACTTAACAGACACTTTTGGTAAAGGTTTTTCTGAAGCAAATTTAAGGAACATGAGGAGTTTTTATATTGCGTATCCGGAATTCGACAGACAGTGTCTAGCGGATTTGTCTTGGTCTAATATTGCAAGAATTCTCAGAATTGATAACCCTGAAGAAAGGAATTATTACTTAACAGAAGCGGCATCTCAGAATTGGTCTTATCGTCAACTTGAACGTAATATTAAAAGTGGATATTATCATAGACTTCTATCAACACAAGAAAATGTAAATACAACAGAAAAATGTTTACCAACTGTAATTGATACTAAAGAATTCATTAAAGATCCTTATGTTTTAGAATTTCTTAATTTACCAGAAAATATAGATGGCAAAGAAAGTACTTTAGAATCAGCTTTAATTAACAATTTACAAAAATTCTTACTAGAGCTTGGTAAAGGTTTTTCTTTTGTTGCTAGACAATTTAGAATTAGTACAGAAACTGACCATTTTTATGCGGATTTAGTATTTTACAATTATCTACTTAAATGTTTTGTTGTTATTGATTTAAAAACTACAAAATTATCTCATGCTGATATTGGACAAATGGATATGTATGTAAGAATGTTTGATGAATTGAAACGTGGTTCTGATGATAACCCTACAATAGGTATAATTCTGTGTACTGATAAATCAGAAACAATGGTTAAATATTCTATTTTACAAGAAAGTCAACAAATTTTTGCAAGTAAATATAAAACAGTTTTACCAACAGAAGAAGAACTAGCAGAATTGATAAGTTCTGAAACAAGATATTTAAAATCCCAAAACAATTAAAATGTTGTTCAAAACGCGTTCAAAATCGTTTTTATAAAGAGTTTATATTTTATTGGTAACTTTATATCAAAAACAATAAAATTTTATGAAATAAGGCAAAATGAAAGGATTTCTATTTTGAACTCTTTTCTACATTTTCATCAAACATTTCCACGGTATCAAATTCAGAAAAATTATAATTTCTAAACTTTTCAATTTGTTCTATTGTATATTCTTGTTTTAATCTTTTATACATGGTCTAAGCTGTTGTAATTTTACCTCTATTAAGTTGCATTTTTATTAATCTTTCAAATCTTTGAATAGCCAATTCTCTCGCTTCATCAATGTTTAACTTCTTAGGTGATAAATAGTATTCTTTAAAGAAATAGTAAATTTCACCAGGTTCTGCTGAGTCATTGCCAACTAAATTTACTAAACCGTTTTGACAAATCTCTTTCTTATATCTTCTATAAGATTTAATGCTCATTTCATGTTTCGTTAAGACTTGCATTAATTTATTACCTCTCAATCCTTGAGTTTCTTTCAACACTTTGAATATTCTCTTAATTCTCTCTTTTACTTTTGGTGTTGCAAAAAAGTAATCGACAAAACCGTCTAAATCATTGATTCGTTTAATAAAAATTTCTTTTGGCTTTTTAGGTTGAAATGGTAATGAATGTATCAAAGAATCGTCATTACAAATTTCTTTATCCTCATGTTTTTTTAATTTTTGTGGAATATAGACATAATATCCATCACTTTCTTTTAGCTTATTTTTATGAACTAAAAGTTCCAACATTTCTGCTACCTCAAACTTTGAGCATTCTGTTAAAACTTCAATATCATCAACAGTAAATGTTTTTAGCTTTTTTGCTATTGTTATAATTTTTATCTCTAATTTTGTTGCTTTCTTTCTTGTCATAATAATTCGCTTTCTGCAATATGTTTTGTTATAACTTTGTAATCATTAGTTTTTGCTAAATTTTCAAATTTTAAAATTATTTTTACTATTTGCCTAAATCTATTTGATTGATAAACAATTTCAATAGCAGAATCTTCAAAAGGAATGTCAGAGAGTGTGTTTATAATTGTTTTTACATCTTCAAAATCAAATGGAATAAACCTGTAAATTTCAACAATTCTATCGAAAAAATGTTTATATCTACTTAACTTTTTATCTACTGCTCCCATACCAACAAGCAAAATAGGTATTCCTGTTTCATCATGTAAATCTCTAATTGTTTCAATAGGTCTTGTATTATTTATTAAATAATCTATCTCATCAACAATTATCATTCTTGGATTTTCTACTAATTTTGCAACAGCTTGCTCAAATAAATCTGCAACAAGAATTTTTGGAGCCTCTCCTAAATCAGAAACTAATTGCTTTAGGAGCCATCGTGGAGTCATACCATTTTTCGCAGTTATGATTAGTGCATCTTGTTGAATTGCCCACCATAAAATTGCATTAGTTTTTCCTAATCCAGGTTCACCAAAAACTAATCCCATTTTAGGTACATTATTCTTTGTATTTTAAAGTTTGTTCGCTAACACAATAAACGATTTTACATTTTTAGTTTTTACAAATATATTTTTCATTCTTTAACTCTCACTTGTTTCATATATTAATTTATATTCTACTGACTTTTTATAATCTTCAATCCAACTTATTTCTTCTGTAGTCTGATTTACTTTTTTCTTTAAATAATCATATTTTTCAAATTTATTATGAAAAATTGGTTCTTCATCTTCAATTTTTTCAGATTCTTCAAAAGCTTCGATATACTTGTCTTGTTCCATTTTTTGTTCATAATCAAAAACATCTGTTTCAAGTAAAGGAACATAGCCATTTTCTTTTTTTAAATGTTTTAAATATTCATTAGCTGTTTGTTGTTCAAGTCGTTTTTGTTGTTTTACTCTTTGTTTAAAATCTTCAATATCTTTTGCAGAGCCTGTATAATTTACTAAAGGATTAATAGCATCTAATCTTTTAGCAACGCAGATAAATTCACCAGCAAGTGTATAAACTTTTACAAAAGATAAATCAAACAAGCTATATTTAATTAAAACTTTTTTCTTTAGTCCGTATAAAGCTTCATCATAATAGTCTGATTTTAAAAATCTTATGCCATTTCTTCCAATACTTTTAATTTCTGAAACCATCATCATATCGTCTAGTTGATTAAAATCAAGTAAACAACCTTTTCCTTCTTCAAGAACTTCACCAATAGTTTTTCCCTCTACATTTGGACAAGGTTGAGCATAATGAAAACATAACCATTTATTTAACAACATAATAACTTCTTGTATTGTTGGAATATATGGATTATGGTGTTTTTTATGAAATTTCTCATTTCTTTTTAGATACGCTGGTTGGTCGTTAATATTTGCACCAACAAATGATGGTAATAACCTTTCAAAACTATCTTGCATTTCTCTAAAAAATCGTTCAATAGTTTTAACTTTCGCATTGTATGGTAATGCATAAATTGGAGTTATACCAAGACTTACAAATAATCCATTAAATTCTTCTGTGTCATTAAAATATTTTGATTTAAAAGCTTTCCCATTATCTTGGTATAAATATTTAGGATATTTTTGCAAATTCATAATTGAATTTCTTAATGCTGAAGCAATACATTGAGTATTTTCTTCTAACATTATTTCAAATCCAACTAACCCACCGGATTTCCAATCTTGATATCCAACTAATGTTGCTCGACAAGGCTTGCCATCAAATGGATTTATAACCTGAAAAGCAAGTCTATGACCGTCACCAACAAGAACTTCACCAACTTCTAATTTTGAAGGATCTCTTTTAATATATGGAACAACTTTTTCTCTAAGAGCTTTTGAACCTTCTCTTGAAAATACCCATAAATCATAATGTTCTGCAATATATTTTTTAGCAAATCTTCTATATGTCATTTCACAAGAAAATTCAGTTATACCTTTTTCTTTTAATAAATGTTGGGTTAATTTTATAGCTTTACCAACACTCGTTCTATTTGGATGAAGTAAGAAATTTATAAAAATTTCTTGTTCTTCTTTTGATAAACCAGAGGTTTTCTTGTTATGAGAAACATATTTATTTAATAAAGCTCTCCAATCATAATTATTATCTTTCAGTTTCTTTTCCCAACGTAACATAGTACAAGGGCTTATTTTATCAATTTTATAATATACATCACCATATTCAGGAGAGTTTTTATAAATTTTCATAAAATCCTTTACAGATTGAATTTTTGTCCACTTGTAATATTTGAAAAATTGTTGCCAGCTAGTTACTAAATTAAATTTAGTCAAGGCTTTCTTTTTATTTTCTTCCGTATAAACAGTTGGAAGATTTGATTTTCTATCTATAAATTTTTCTTTTTCTAAGATTTTTAAAGTTTCAAGTTGCCAATCTTCTCGTAAAGCCGAAATAGGAATTCTATGATAGCGTCCCTCTTTAAAACTTGGTAATTTTCCTTGATAAATAGCTTTTCTAATATATCTTTCAGAAAGTCCTAATATATCAGCTAATTCTACTGTTGTAATCTAATCTCTAGTCATTTTTAATCCTTTATTTTTTGTATTAAAAATATTTAAAATCAGATAGAGTGTAATTTCTAGAACTTCAGTATATTGAACAATTCATTATTTAATTCAATAATTATTCTAGTAGAAATTTCTAGTGTAAAATTCTAGTTTGTGATAATATTAATTTATGAATGAAAAAGAACCTGGTTGGATGAAATATTTAACATAAGACTCAATTGAGGATTGTGAGTTGCTGGACCTTATTAAATTAATTGGGTTTGAAGCAACTAAAAAACTAATGTTAAAACATGCTGGAGTACCAATATTAATTCCAAAATCTGCCACAAGTAAATATAAACGCCAATACATTCTTGATAACTATGACGGTACTAAAAAATCTCGAATGAAACTATCTTTGGAATGTAATATTACAGAAGGATATGTTTATAAAATTATAAAGCAATATAAAGAAGAAAATTAGATAACTAATATTTGGTTCCGTTAAGTGGTTCCGTAAAAAAGTATAATTATATAAAGAATTTGTTTAAATTATCAATCCACTTGTTAGAAAATAATTTTTGTTAAGATTATTGATATAAAAGAATTATATAATATTTTAAGTAAAATTAATTGTTCCAAAATGCAATAAAAGTTCCGTAAAAATTTTTATGTAAAAAATCAAACATCATGACACCCTAAAAACTCTTACTTGGTCGGAAGTTTTGCATATGTTATAAATATCAAATCATGTGTTGTTTTACAGTAATTTACTATGTCAATTTAGTATCACTCCCTCAAACCTAAATATACTTTAAATTGAAGTCGATTTTAACGGATTTAAAACGGACTTTTAAAGTAATTAAATGGGGCAAAATTGATGAATTACCCTGTCTGAAAATCATTTTCAAAAGTTTAGACTTGTTGCGACTTTGAGGCTATTTTCAGT
>CAKVBE010000009.1 GCA_934725005.1 uncultured Rickettsiales bacterium
TTCCAAACTCTTTTGTTAATCTTTCACTTAGATACTTAATTAAGCAAGTATCATAATCAGCTCTACTCTTATTTCCTTGTACTTCATATATGTACTTTCCGATATTCCAATAACAGTTAACCATTTCACTATTAACTGTTCTAGCGATACTATTTCTTGCTGTATCCACAACACCCTCTAACTATATCGGTGTCCACTTTTCATGCATCAAATAATTACTAAGGTAGACTTAACTGTATCCTTTAGACTGACTTTAAAAATCATCTCAATCGTATATTTACTTAAATATTCACCGATACAATAACCTTATGCTATTGCATAAACAAAATTACTAACTTTGCTACTCGCAAGCAAAAAGAATACGACGAGCAAAATGTCTTCTTTCTCCATAATTGCACTAAATTTGACTCGAACTGTTTTGATGATTAAAAATGTTTTATTTTAAGTCAAGTAATAAATTTAATTCATTTTTTTATTTTAAATTAAACTTTTCATGTTTTATGAAGAAGACTTTAAGAAGTAATAACTGTTAAAATCTTTACTATCCTTAAGTGAAAAATGTCTGAAGGACAAAAGTGGTAGCTTAAATCAAATGATAATGGTTTTTACAATTCACACCCTTTCAGAGCATTTCATCTTAAAAAGAGGAGGGATTAATGATAGTTTTTCTTAGTCATTTATGAATAAGAATATTTATTTTTTATTAAAATTTGAGTCTACACAAATAATTTTAACTAATTAGACCGATATTTATAAGTACTGGCTTAAATTATTTAAAAATTAGACATGATAGTAGTGCGTATATTGTAATGTCAAAATATTGTACTATACACTAGACTAAGTTTATGTTTATACATCTACGCAATATCTATGGTCCGTGGACTCAAAATCGAATTTAGAACCATATAATGCTACTAAACAATAACAACTACATTTTGATAACACTAAAATAACCACTGCACTACAGTGGCTATTTTAGGAGTTAAATATGGAGATAAGTATATGTATGGTATCTAGATTAGACGATACCCAAACACAATATTATTATAAAAAACTACTATTTATTTGTCAATACGCATTTCAAAGTTTTTTTACAATATTGAAACAGTTTTTTTGGTAATGATTGATTTTTAATATTCAAAGATTAGCATGATTTTCATGTTAGGGTTGTAATATTTTAAAAACATGACAAGTTTATTGATAGTTGAATCGCCAGCAAAAGCAAAAACAATCAACAAATATTTAGGGAAGGATTATAAAGTTTTAGCATCATTTGGTCATATTAGACAATTACCAAAAAAAGATGGTAGTGTGGACGTTAACAATAATTTCGAAATTAAATATGAAATTGACAAAAGATCCTCCAAACATGTAAAAGATATTGTAGATGCGATGAAAACATGTAATAAATTGATATTAGCAACCGACCCAGATAGAGAGGGTGAAGCAATAGCTTGGCATGTCTTGGAAGTATTAAAATTAAAAAGAGCCATAAAAAAAGACACAGAAGTACAAAGGGTTGTTTTTAATGCGATAACAAAAAATACTGTTGAAGAAGCCATAAAAAATCCTAGACAGATTGACATGGATCTTGTTGATGCACAACAAGCAAGAACTGGACTAGATTATCTTGTCGGCTTCACATTGTCACCTGTTTTATGGAGAAAATTACCAGGAAGCAAATCTGCTGGTAGAGTTCAGTCTGTTGCACTAAGATTAATATGTGAGAGACATGCCGAGATATTAGCATTTAAACCAGAGGAATATTGGGACATAAATGCCGATTTATTAAACGCAAATAAAAAACACATTATAGCCAAGTTAGTTGAGGCAAATGGCAAAAAAATAGAGAAATTAAGCATAAAAAATTACGAAGAAGCTATAAAATTAAAGAAAGAGTTAGAAGTTGAAAAATACACTGTTGATAGTGTAGACAAAAAAGAGATTAAGAAAAATCCATATGCTCCATTTACAACTTCAACAATGCAACAAGAGGCATCAAAAAAATTAGGTTTTACAGCAAAAAAAACAATGTCTGTTGCGCAAAAACTATATGAAGGAATCGATATAGGAAGTGGTTCACATGGTTTAATAACATATATGAGAACTGATGGTCTTTATACTGCACCAGAAGCTATTGAATCTGCAAGAAATACAATTTCAAAAAATTATGGAAAAAATTATTTGCCAGCAAAACCTATAATTTATGAAAACAAAATAAAAAACGCACAAGAAGCACATGAAGCAATAAGACCAACAGATCCAAGTATCACTCCTGAATCAATAAAACAATATTTGAGTGGCGATGAATTCAAACTTTATGAATTGATCTGGAAAAGACTTATAGCAAGTCAGATGGCAAGTGCTATTTTGGACCAAACTTCCATAAATATAAGTACGTCGAAGCATAAATTAAGAGCAACTGGTTCTGTCATAAAGTTTGATGGCTTTTATATTTTATATAAGGAAACAAATGAAGATGCAACAGATGATAAAGGTGATATTATATTACCATCCGTTGATGTTGGTGAAAGTTTAAATTTATTAAAAATAATCGACAAACAACATTTTACTGAACCACCAGCAAAGTATAGCGAAGCTAGTCTTGTAAAAAAAATGGAAGAACTTGGTATTGGTAGACCATCTACTTATGCAACAATAATAAGTGTTTTACAAGAAAGAGGTTATGTAAAAATAGAAAAAAAACGTTTTGTTCCAGAAGATAGAGGTATAGTCGTTAATGCATTTTTGAAGTTATTCTTTACAAAATATGTTGAATATGATTATACAGCAAAGTTAGAAAATGATTTAGATGATATATCAAACGGGAAAAGAAAGTGGAAGGAATTTTTAAATGAATTTTGGAGTCCATTTCATGAGAAAACAGAAAGTGTTTTGACTATAAAAAATTCAGATGTTTTGAGTAGTCTTACCGAATATCTAAAAGACTTTATTTTTGGTTATGATTCTGATGGAAAATTAAAAAATAAATGCCCAGATTGTAGTGATGGCACTTTAAGTATTAAATCAAGTAAATTTGGACTATTTATAGCTTGTTCAAATTATCCAAATTGTAAACATACAGAAAAACTGATATCCAATTTTGAAGATGAATCTGAAGACGATAGCGACGATAAAACCAACAAAGAAAAAAGGAATATTGAGGTTTTTGAGCCAAAATTATTAGGTCAAATAAACAACTCAAATGTTTATGTAAAAAAAGGCCCATACGGTTTTTATGTACAACTTGGAGAAGATGTAACAAAACCAAAGCCAAAAAGAGTTGGTTTAGGTAAGAATATTGACGTTGATGAAATAGACTTCAAGAAAGCTGAATCATTGTTATCCTTGCCAAGAATTATTGGAAAACACCCGGAAGATGGAAATGATATAACAGCCAATATAGGTCCATACGGTCCATATCTACAGTGGAATAAAAAGTTTTTTTCATGTAAAAATGATGATATTTTAACAATAACTCTAAATAAAGCAGTTATCGTCATAAATGAGGAAATACAGAAAAAGAAAGACAGTCTTAAATCAAAGTAATTTTTAATAACTTTTATCAGAAAATTTGACTAAACTAGGTGGTAAGTTTGTAAACTGACCACTATAAACAATGTCCAACTCTAATATTCTAATCTATAAATCCTTTGTTCATTTGAAACTTCGATATTCAATCTTATAGGCTTGTAAGGCACTACATCTTCTATTATTTTAGGCCATTCTATTATTGAAACATTTTCAAAAGCGTCATTTATGTCCAATTCATACAATTCTTCAACATTTTTAATTCTGTATAAATCAAAATGATAAATGTCAAAATCCTTTGTATTATAAATTTTGAGAATATTAAACGTTGGACTGGTAATATTCTTTTGTTGTTTGTTTTCCAATTCAAAAATTGAATTTATAAGCACATCAGTAAAAAATGTTTTACCACTTCCTAATGTACCATTCAAAAATAAAATTGTTCGCTTTTTCAGTATTGGCAACACGTACTTTTTTATAAAAAACTTCGTATCGACACTATCTTTAATAACTTTTTCTATAACCATACTAAAAAAGGAAGGATTCCTCCTTCCGATCAGATCATTATTAATAAATATTAGGATAATTTTTCATTAATCTCAACAAAATAACCTTGCTTATAACCACAGGCAGGACATATCATTGGAGCAGATTCTGACATAATGTGATAACCACAGTTTGTACATTTCCACAAAACTTTATGATTCTTTTTTAAAAGACTTTGCCCTTCAACACCTTCTAACAATTCAGCATACCTTTCTTGGTGATAAGCTTCAGCCTTTGCAATACTCAAGAATACTGAAGCTATCTCGTTAAATCCTTCTTCTTTTGCAACTTTTGCAAATTCTGGATACATATACTCTGTTTCTTCTTTTTCACCATTCATTGATGCCATTAAATTTTCTATAGTGGTTCCAATTTTTCCAGCAGGATATGAAGCCGTTATTTCTAAATTTCCACCTTCTTCTAAAAATTTAAACAACCTATTTGCATGTTCTTTTTCATGATTTGCTGTTTCCTCAAAAATAGCAGCTATAGCCTGATACCCTTCATCTCTTGCAACATTAGCAAAAAATGTATATCTGTTTCTTGCTTGTGATTCGCCAGCAAATGCTTTTAACAAATTCTCTCTGGTTTTTGTACCTTTTAAATTAACCATTTTATACCTCAAAATTAATTTTCTAAATCTCTATTTAAAACATTTTTATAAAAACTAAATACAGGAGTTTTTAAACTTTTACATAATTTGCAAAATGTTTTTTTATTCATATCATTGATAAATGGAATCAATTCTTCTATTTTTACGTCATCAACTGTTTTATATGTTTTTACAACATCGTTGAATAAAGTTGCGAATTTTTTACCCATACACTTTCCACAACCTTCCTTCTCATAAAATTTTCCAAGTCTTTTTAAGAATGTTAAAATGTCACGTTTTGATTTATCGAAAATTTCAATGGAGCCAACACCTGTCATAATAACATTATCTAATTGTGATTTATCATAAACTGGACCACTAGCGCTACCACCAATTTGGACATAATAATCAAAATCTGGATTTATATTGTTGTCATGTAATATTTCAGCAATGCTTGCATTTATTTTGTGTCTAACAACAAATTTTTTTTGTATCCCATCACCAAATATTCCACTAAATCTACAATTATCATAATCACCATCCAAAACACGGCAAACATCATAAAATGTCTCTACGTTGTTCATCATTGTAGGTTTTTCAAACAAACCCTTTTCAACGGTTCTATGTATTCTAGGTTTTGGTTGAGCTACCCCAGTTTCAATAATATTCATAAGAGCACTAGCTTCGCCACCTATATAACAAGGTTCTTCTATGTTGATATGAAATTTTACACCACTCCACTTATAATCATTAATATATCTGAATAATTGTGGTTCTAATTCATTCAAGTAATCTCTATTTATATGTATGTAAACTTCAACTTCACAGTCTAAGAATTGTATAGCGTAATCAACACCTTTAAATACTTTATCCATGTGATTTCTCCATACATATAAGTCTTTAAATACACCAAATTCACCTTCTGAGGAATTAACTATTATGTATTTTTTATCACCTTCAGCATTATGTACGCCTTCCCATTTTTTCCAAGTAGGAAATGCTGCGCCGCCTTTACCAAATATCTCTGTCTCTTTTAATTTTTCTATAACTTCTTCTGGATTCATATTAAGACCTATTTATTATTGCTTTCGTTTTTAACTTTATTCTCTAAAACTTTTCGATTTTCAGCTTCTGTTTTGCTTTTGCCTTCTTTTTTTTCTTGTTTATCTTGTTTTTTTAGATAGTCTTCAACCATTGTTTCATTTTTTGAGTATCTGTTTTTAGAAATAACAGTCAGAGCTAATGAATTAACAATTAAGCAGCATCCTAATACGATCGTAAACTTTGTAACCAAATCAACCGACGATTTATGCGACAAAATCGCACCACTTCCAATAGAACCTCCCATTCCACTCAAGGCATCTTCATCAGAAGATTGCAATAAAACAATAATAATTAATAAAACTGATAAAATTATTTGTAAAACAAACAAAAAAATCATTAAACCAGACATTGAAACATTTAATCATTAAACTAATACAATCTATGTTAGTTTTTGTTAAATATATTGTCAATAATTAATAATTTTTTTGCAACATAAATGTAAAATTAAGTATAATAAACTTTCTAATAATCACTAACCAAACAGTTCAAAAAATGATATTTTCAATTCATACATTTAAAGTATTCTGTTAATTGTACAAAATCATCAAACCTCTTTATTGAACTATTTTTTTCTAAATAATCTCCATCCATGAATTTTCCTTTACCTATCAATATTGATTGACATCCAGCGTTCAAGGCACAATCTGTATCTTGTTGTGTATCACCAACAAGCCAAACATTATTGTTATTTAGTTCAAAATTATAATTTTCCATTATTTTATAAACTGGATCTGGTGCTGGTTTATTATGTTCGGCATCACCATTACCAAAAACATAATCAAATTTAATTTCTGGAAAACAAACTTGAACTTCACTCAATAGTAAAGATTTTTCTTTATTTGATATAATAGCAATACTTATTTTGTTTTTAGTTAATTCTTTCAAAAATGTATCAGTATTCTCTATTTTCTTAACTTCTTTACAAGCTTCGCTACTATAATATTTTAAATATTCACTATAAGCTTCTTCAGCTTTTTCACTAAAAAAATTAGGGAAATTTTCTTTTAATGATTTCTTTTTATCTCTTTTTTGTTCTTTTATTATATCCCATTCAGGCAAATCATACAAGGACAATACATGGTTCATAGCCTTTACAACAGCATCCCTTGTTTTTGCTAATGTATCATCCCAATCAAAAATAACTAACTTAGGTTTTGGCATTACTATATTGTTTAACATTAAACTAAAAGGTATTATTTAAAAAAGTTTTTAATTATCAACACATTTAAATATTTTGTTTAAAGTTTTATCTAAGTTATCGTAGTCGTATTCAATAACACAATCACTGTATTTTTTCAATCTACTATAATTAGTATAGTACCTCAACAATTTACGCTCCCAATCATTGATATTGCCATTAGTCAAAAACCTTCTTTTTGTTATTTCGTCTCTATTTTTTAAAAATCTATCTCTAATTACATCAAATCTAGCATTTAAGTACACAATTTTTAATTTTTTGCCCTTTATATAGCTCACAAAATCATCATCCTGAAATACCGTTCCACCTCCCAAATCTAGGATTGTATTACCGAGATTTACTTTATCAATTTTATTTTTTATCACTGACAACTTGATCTTTAGATATTTATCTTCATTATCAATTATATTTCTTACTTCCTTTGTAAATATATCGTCCAAATAAGAATCACAGTCAAAAACAACCATGTCATACTTTTTAGATATTAGCTTATTTATATAACTTTTTCCTCCACCTGGTGGTGAAAATATAACAAAATTCATTTTTTATAAAACACCTTTCTATTAAAAAAACATAATAAACAAATTGTAAACAAAAATACCAGTACATAATAATCGCAATATATCATATTTATATTAATGTTGTACTCATTAGTAAATTCGTATTTGTAATACCGTATGCAATTGATTTTCTCATCAATTTTCTTGTTTCAAAAGAAAGATACCAACTTCTTCTTTCAATCAATCTCTTTGCTTCGTTAAAGTCAATTTTACTTGCAACCATTGTGTTATATATTTTTGTTGAAGATATATGGCCACCTTCTCTATTTTTTATTACGTACTCTTTTGTATTAAACTTCTTTATACAGTAATTTATTGAATTGATAAATTTTGAACCGTTTTGATCTTTATTTCTAACAATCAATTTAATATCATTTTCACGCACAAAATCACCCAACATCTTGGAAACACTTCCATCAATAAATGTTATTTTATCTATCAAGTTAAGATTATTTAACGATAAATATTTGCTATAGTTATCCTGAATTATTCTACCTTTTGTCTTATAGACCTTTTTTTCATCCATGACCAGTGCATACAGTTTGACTTTCTCCACTGGACATTCCAAAATCCTAGAAGCTGTAAATATACTCCTAATAACAAAGATCACATGTCCACGATGTACCCCATCAAATGAACCACTAATTAAAACGTTACACTTATCTACCATACATATATCCACTTAAATGAAGTCTAATAAACTATTTTTTGTGTTTCTTATCTTAATTTCGTCATTCATTTTTTCTTCATCTGTCATTTCTTTCCAATTACCTATACCCTGCAAACCAAGTTTCAAAAAGAACTGCCTGTATATTATATCAAATTTTACCTTCTTTATATCATAACCATTAGTATTTAACAAAATTTTTTGTGAATCTTGTTCAAAATATAAATACTCCTTATGTACATCAAAAAAGTTACTCAAATCGCTAACATCTTTTGGATAACTAAACTCAAAATTCCACTTTTTTATAGCCGGAAATACCATATCATTAATAATATTAACATAGTTATAACTATCAGAACAAGATGGAATAAAATGACTATGATCATGAAAAACAGACTGGCCAAACACACCATGTTCCAAAACAAACGGCTTTGAGTATTTTTTTCTATAAACTTTATCAATCTGTCCTTCAATTCTTTATATTCCAATAACAATTTAGTATCCATTTCACCAAAACATGAGTAGTGCTTTTTTGAAACTATCATACAATGGCCATCGGTTATGATACCCTTTCCAACTAGAATATAAAAATTACCAGCATCACAAACATAATTCTTGTTTTTGCTAAAATCACAAAACAAACAGTTATTCATTCAAATACACATCATTATTTTCTTAATGCTTCAGTGTATCGCTAGTTGTTAAATTTTTCAAGCTTTTTAATTTATTCAACATTTCTATTTGTAACTATCGCCGTTTTTTATATTATTTTAATTACTTTACTAGTAGTATATAAATTTTTATTCATTTTACGGATTTTAAATCAAACTTAGAATAAAAATCACTCAATTAATCACACTTCTTTCAATGTAATTTTGTAATGATCTAGCAAGTCGATTAACTGCGTTTTTGTTTTATTTTTAAAAAAATTTTCATTAAATAATCCTATACTTTGTGTATTCAATATCATTATTCTCTTTTGTATTAACTTCGTGTAGTATAAATAATCTTTGTTAGCGTTAATTATTCTTGTATTCCGCTTATATAATAAAACGGATATAAATAAGTCATCATGAATTGGAGCTAACTTCATGAATAACTCTTCATCAAAGATATTATTTTGCAAAATATATGAAGGGAATATGGTGCTTAAGGAGAGGAAGGATTAGTGATAGTTTTTCTTAATCATTTATAATAAAATATTTATTTTTTATCAAATTTTGAACCTACACTAATAACCAATAATTTGGCTGATATTTGTAAATATCAGACAAACATACTTAGAAAACGATAGAATAGATGTATAAATGAGGTAAACACCTCAATACGTCCGTACTTTGCTACAATATCAGCCGACAGCCTTATTAGTCTATTATTCTATACGTCAAGTTATTTGTTAAAACAAACTTAATCATATTACTTAGATTAATTTCAAAAATTGCTCTAGTTGTACATCAATTAGGATGCTTACCCATGTTATTGCGTAAATAAAATTATCAATTTTAATATTATATTCAAAGAAAACACGATGAGTAAAATGTTCATTCTGTCCACAACCGCACTAAATTTAGTTCGACACATTCTGATGATTAAAAATGTCCTATTTTAAGTCAAGCGGCACCTCACTTAACCTGCTTTCGTTTTGATTCACGCCGAACTTTTGGTGCAAATTATCGATTAATCAAATCAAATATCTTCGATTAAACACTTGTAGCTTAATATGATATGGTTAACAACAATGATTGTAAATGATAAATTATACAAACACCTTAATGGTAATCTTAAGGTGTTTGCATTTTTTTGCAATATCATTTGAAACTTGGTCTAAAATTTAACATAAAATCTACAACCTTATCAATTTGCTTTTTTGTGTATCTTCCATCTTCTTCCAAGCACTCACCAAGCATGCAAACAGCTTCTCTAAATGAGTCTGATCCATCTGGATACATTGATAAGAGAACTCTTTGAGCTAAATATATATCCTTTGGACTATTGTAATCATATAAATATAAACGATTACCATTATAAAAGCTAATTCTGATTATTTCTTCTGGAGTGACATTTTGTGCATCTTCAAATATATATTGTTGTCTGTTTAAATTTCTACTTGGTGTACAATAACCGCTGTTTAGAGTAAAGGTATTTAGCATAAAGGCAATTAAAATAGTGCCATAAACAAGTTTATTTTTTTTCATAAATTTTAGTTAAATGTAATTTGCTCCTTCAACTAAAAATATTTTATTTTAAGTCAAGTAATATTTATTTATTTATTTGTATTTGTCTTGATTTGTTACCGATTTTTTCTAAATCCTTCCAATCAAGAAATGAAAAGATTTTAATAATAGTTTTTGATAAGATAATGTTATAAATTTTGAACTAAATAGTATTATTAAAGAATAAATGACAGCTATTATTTTAAAAATTATTAAAATGATAGTTAAATCTTGTTGTATAAAATCGAATTATTTTATTTAATTAAATTTTGAATAGACACTAGTGATGATATATGTGAGATATTTGAACTGATAATCTTGTGTAATTATTATATATTTGAATCTATATAAACAATTTTGAATAATCGAGTCAATGCAAGTATTGACTCGTATTATTTTAAAATTAAATGTGATATTGATAATGTGTGTTTGATAAATTTTACTGTTATTTTAGTTTTTTTCATTCATAATAAATTCAACTATTTTTCTTGTTCTATCCATACAAGTACTGTTTTCTTTTCCGCTTAAATATTTATCTTTATATTTTAAAAAGCGTCTGAATACCTCTAACGATGCAGCTTCTCTTACTAATTTATCATTAACTATTCCTGTCTTTATGAAATTTATTCCCATGTCTGTTGGTGAATCTATTTTTCTAAGAATACTTCCTTCTTTTTTAAATCTATTAGCAACAAGTTTTAGTAATTCAAAATTGTCCATGTCTCTATTATACGAGATTGAACCACTTTTATATTTATCTTCTAGTACTTTATCATTTAAATCTGCAGTTGCGGCAGCATATGCTAAATTTACTGGATGATTGATGTCTAGATCATGTACTGGAAAACTTTCATACTTTATATATTGTGGTACCTCGCCATTTTTCATTTCATTATACAGTTGTGATAGACAGAATGCAAATTTTCCGCTTCCACCGCCAGGACCGGTAACAACTATATGCTTTTTATCTATCTTTAGAAGAGCTTGTTTGTCAAATTCATTTAAAAATTCATCGCATAATGAGTAGTGATTGATATAGTTTAAATAAAATACATTTTTACCTAATTTTTTAATTTCTTCAATAAAATCGTCTAAAACTTTTGAATGTTCTTTAAATTTTGATATTACTATGTTATTAACTTCTACATCGAATTTTTTAAATTCATTTATTAGTCTGAAAGTTTCTTCGATATATGTTGTTGAAAAATCATCTCTGATTTTCGCATTAACTATATTTTCGGCTGAAATTGTGTAAATCAATTCAAAATTATTGTTAAACAACTCTTTTATAAAATTTATTTTTTGATTTTCGTCATAACCTGGTAAAACTCTAGCAGCATGTCTATCTTGTATTAATTTTCCCCCAACTTCAACGTATAATTTTGTGCAATTATCTATTTTTTCAATAAATGCTTGTTTTTGTGCTTCTATGTATTTTTTGTTATCAAATGCGTTCATTTTTTAAAAAATAATCAACCGATGGTGCAATAATTTAATATTTTTAATAAAAATCAATATTATTTTAAGGTTGTTTATTAAAATTGATACAAAACAGTATGCTGGTTTTTTATTAAAACCAGCGACAGATGTTATGGATATAAATTGTTTTACATTAATGTTCAATTCTTTACTTAATTAAAAAGTCTTCTAAACCAACCTTTTGATTTTGTTTTTTTTGTTCGTTTTTCTATTTCATTATCTGCATCGTTTAGTTGCTGACTTAGTTCTTCGGAAGCTTTTTTATCTATTTTTCTTTCATGCTGGCCGTATTTTAGATCATGTTTAGGTGTTTCTCTTAATATTTTATTGCTGTTATGAAATTTTTTATCTCTAACTATGCTCTTTTTTGCTTTATCAGTTTCAACTTTTAATTCATCGTCTATGATTGTTGTTTCTATATTTGTATTACTATGAATGTAATGAACTTCATCATCATATTCATTTTCTTCATGACAGAGATCATGTAACAATTTTCCGATCATTTTATTGCATACATTGTATGGTTGTTGACTTGACTCTTCGGAAGCTTTTTTATCTATTTCTCTTTCATATTGATCATGTTCTAAACTATGTTTGGATATTTTATCAGATATAGACATTTCTTCGAATACTTCATCGTCATCATAATATTCTTCGTCTCTAGCTATGTCTTTTACTTTTTCGATTCTGCTATTCGCATTGTCCAGTTGTCGACTTAATCCTTCGGAAGCTTTTTTACCTATTTTTCTTTCATATTGTTTGCATTCTAAATTACATTTAGATACCACTTTGAATATTTTACCACCGTCATAAAATTTTTGATCTTCAATTATGTCTCTTGCTAATTTTTCGGTTTCATCTTCTAATTTATTGTCTATGGTTGCTATTATTGTTCCTATATTTGTATTGCTATGAGTGTAGCAGATCTTATTTTCATATTCATTTTCTTTTATTTTACAATAACCAGCATTTTTTTGTTTTTTTGTCTCATCTGGTGTTTTTACTGTATCTCTTGAACTTTTGTAATTAATTTTCATAGCATTTACACTTTCGTATAAATAATCTTTGTATGCTTTTATATTACCGTTACTTCCGTTTAATTTTACAATAAGGTCTTCAATTTTTTCCATAGAATTCCTGAAGTTTTCAAAACGATATCTATGCCCTATCTTTTTTGCAATACAGAAGTTAAATTTTTTTCCTTTAAAAAAGAGACTAATTTTTTGATAAATTTCAACAAGGCTTCCAGAAATTTTTTTAAAATCAATTTCATTATTCTCACAACCATAAGTCATTTGTGACACATTTAAAATTCTTAAAACTTTCGAATATTCTTCAATCGTAACGATCTTTTTTGAAAGCAGGTTATTCACATTTTTTGTAATATAATCAGCTATCTTTATAAAATCTTCAATGAATTCTATAAAATTTTCTTCACTGTCAAAATTTATACTATCTATTTTTTTGCATTTTTCGTAACTATCATCTGCTCTTCTACCAAGAACAATTTCTAGTATATTGACATTATTTAATTCACGTAATTTTTCCATTATAACTTATTCCATAATTATTA
This sequence comes from uncultured Rickettsiales bacterium, assembly GCA_934725005.1. The sequence continues at coordinate 13,464 of CAKVBE010000009.1, forward strand.
GTGATGATTCATAATTATATCAGATGTTATGATTTTAGTCAACATATTTTTTAATAAATTTTCATTTAATTATTTTTTTGTGTTAAAATAAATACATATTGAAAAAGAAAAAGAATATTACATTATCTTTATCTATGAATGTTATTTTTAGTTAATGTGAATAAATTTTTAAAATTTTTTCTTATAAGTTCTTTAGTGTGTTTTTTGCTTGGTTTAATTACCATACTTAGTGTATTTATTATTTATAGTAAGGGCTTACCAAGTATTGATGAATTGAAAGCATATAATCCGAGTTTAACCTCAAGAGTTTATTCATCTGATGGTATTTTATTGAAGGAATATGCAAAAGAAGATAGACTTTTTGTGTCTATAGAAAATGTGCCTGATGTAATTAAGTATGCATTTATTTCGGCTGAAGATAGCAATTTTTATAATCATTTTGGTATTGATTTTTTTGCTCTGTTCAAAGCTATGATATCTAATTTAAGATCTATAAAAAACGGCGGGAATCTGAGAGGGGCGTCAACAATAACACAGCAAGTTGTGAAAAATATGCTTCTTACGAATGAGCGAACATTAACAAGAAAAATAAAAGAAGCAATATTGGCGTTTAAAATAACTAAAGCACTGCCAAAAGATAAAGTTTTAGAGCTGTATTTAAACCAAATATTTTTAGGCTATAGATCCTATGGCGTAGTTTCAGCGTCATTAAATTATTTTAACAAATCTATTGACGATATAACTATAGAGGAAGCTGCTTTATTGGCTGCAATGCCTAAAGCCCCAAGTAACTTAAATCCAAAGAGTCATTATCAGGATGCTTTGGCAAGAAGGAATTGGGTAATAGGTAGAATGTACAGAGAAGGGTATATAACAAAACAACAAATGGAAGATGCTGTAAAAACAGATATTGTTTTAAGAACTAGAAATAGTGATAAGTATGCAAATGCTGGCGCATTTATTGAAGATGTCAGAAAAAATATTGTAAATATATATGATGAAAAGCATTTAATGAGTGATGGAATAATCATTACAACAACATTAGACCCAAGGATTCAAGATATAATGCAAGAAAATTTTAAAGATGGTATCGAGGCTTATGAAAGAAGACATGGTTATAGAAGACCATTAGGAAATATATATGAAAACAGAGATTTTTACATAAATTGGATGGAAGATTTAAAAAATTTTGGTATAAATTCATATTATAGAGATAATTGGAAACGCGCTGTTGTATTAGGTTTTGATCCAGATAAGAATAGGGTTAATATAGGACTAATAAAAGGAAAAAATGAAAAAGAAAGATCGTATAACGAATATTATGAAAGAGATGGTAATACATATATAAAAAGTTATTTAAGTTTTAAAAATAACTATTGGGCTGTGCGTCCCTCTATTGCTAATAATGGAGAAATAAAAGAAAAAGCGAAGGATATTTATGATTTAAATTTAAAAGTAGGTGATGTTATATTTGTAATGGAGACAGAGGCAAACGGCTATCTTTTAAGACAGACACCTGAAGTTGATGGTGGAGCAATTATGTTGGATGTACACACAGGAAGAATACTTGGAATGGTTGGTGGCTATATCGATTCTGAAATGACATTTAATAGGGCTACACAAGCAAATAGACAACTTGGTTCTATTATGAAACCGTTTGTTTATTTATCTGCTTTTGAGAATGGTTATACTCCAGCCAGCACAATAATGGATGAGCCAATAACTCTGAATCAAGGTTATGGTTTACCGCCTTATACACCAAAAAATTATGACGAAACAAAATTTTACGGTTTTATAACATTAAGAACTGCGTTGCAACTATCTTTAAATGTTGCTAGTGTTAGATTGGCGTCTGAAATAGGGCTTGATAAGGTTGCTGAAATAATAAAAAGATTCAATATAAATAAAAATCCTCCGAAATTGTATTCTCTTGTTTTAGGTTCTGTTGAATCAAAACTATTGAATATAACACAGGCTTATGCCATGTTGGTTAATGGTGGTAAAAAGATAAATCCTGATGTTATTGAAAAAGTTCAAGACAAATATGGAAAAACAATTTATAAAAGGGATTCTAGAGTTTGTGATTACTGCAATGTTACTGAGGAAAATATAGATAATGTTATTATTCCAGAGTTAGCTGACATTAGACCCGATATAACTGATAGTGCAAGTGCTTATCAAATAGTATCCATATTAGAGGGAGTTGTTCAAGATGGTACGGCTTGGAGAGCTAAAGCAATTGGAAAAACTGTTGCCGGTAAAACTGGTACAAGTAATGACTGGCGTGATGCATGGTTCATTGGTTTTTCACCTGATATAGTTTTAGGAGTTTATATTGGTTATGATGATAATCGATCTCTTGGAAAGGATGAAACTGGTTCCAAAGCGGCATTGCCTATATTTGTGAATATAATGAAAAATGTTTTAAAGGACAAAACAAGTATTCCTTTTAGGATACCTAATAG
>CAKVBE010000010.1 GCA_934725005.1 uncultured Rickettsiales bacterium
TAATTTTCATTATCTGTTAAGTAATATAATTAATCATGTTTTGAAAAAAATAAGTACTTGGTTCAGAGACCAAACACTCTGTAAAGGTTGCTATTATGAACTTGTTTCAGAGTCCAATTCCTGTGGATGTTAAGTTAAATTCAGTATAATATTCTTTAGTTTAAGCTAAATTTCATAAATTAAGTTGATAATATTTAAACTATTTTCTAAATCATCAATCTTATTTTTAAATAAATCATTTTGAAGAAATGATTATTGAATAACATATACAATAAATATTTTACAAAAAATATTATTTCTTGTTTAAACATTAAAACTAATACTGATAGTAACACCAACACTAAAATTGTCATTAAAATATTTTTTATATTGTTAATTTTTCTTCTTTTTAATATTGGAGTACCAAAAGGCGAAGGTATAGGAGTTTTTACAGTTTTTTTATTTGTTTTGATGAAATTATTAAATAGATCTGTTATGTCATCACTCATATTAATTAAGCTATAAGCTTCCGTTACTTCACTGACAGAACGACTATTTATATCTTTAACTAAAAATTCTTTTATTTGATCGAAAATTTCTGGATAAGCTGATGGATGACCATTTAAAATATATCTTTCCCAACTACAAGCAAAGTCCTCTTCTTCCTGTATACTCCAATTCAATATGTTTAAACTAAATCTTTTTTTGTCTTTACTAACTATAAAATCATTTATTCTCCTTATGTCGTCAAACATTATTTTAGATGGCAAATACATACTATATGCAAAACAAATCAATTTCTTTAAATAGTGACCAAATTCATGAATAAAAGTATTGTATGTTGCCGATTTTTTGTTGAGCTCTATTACTGAATAATTAAACCCTTTCTTAACATAATTCTTTCCATAGGCACCATTTATCTTTTTTCTTATGATAATTTTTAGTGGAAGACAATTCCAAAATTGTCTCACGGTAAAACCGTATCTTAATGATAAGTTACCATAAATTACTCTAATTAATTTTGAATAAACTTTTGCGCCTTTTCTACCATAAACTTTTTTTAATTTTTTAAATATATACTTTTCAATTCTATGCAGAAATACATTATCAAAAATATTGTAGATTTTCATTTACTCTATAATTGAAATTAAACTACAAGCCTTTTTGTTATTTTTTACATTGTAATAGTTATCATAGTAGCAACTGTTTTTGCCATTATTATACACTCTTATCTTGCCACTATTTGGTAATCCATCATCGATTTTACTATCAATAATAAAAGCTTCAAGTGGTGTAAAGGTGTCATTAACTAATTCAAACTTATCATCTTTAACACCCATAAATAGATATGGTTTACCATCTAAATTTATAATCGCAAACTTTCTTGATTTATTTGTTGGTATTTCAGAAATAATAAAATTATCGAACGTTGAGCTATAATTATTTTTTGTATTTGTATCAACAACAATTGTTTTTTCTATCTCAGGTAAATTATCACCATATTTTATGGCAAATCTATCATATTTAGATTTTATTGCATTGATCTCTTTTACAGTTTCAAGTATCTCGGTTTGTTTTAATTTAAGACTTGACGAAATCATTATTGACGAAATAAGGCCGTAAATAGCAATAAATGATAAAACTTCAGTCAAAGTAAAATAAAATTTTTCTTTCATGATACATACCTATAATCTTGATTTTAAAATATCTATTTTTTCTTTATAATTGTTGAAATCAATCAATTCTTTACCAACTAATTTTATATTTGGAATGGATCTTATCGTATTTGGATTTATCTGGGTTCCCTTGTATAAAATTTCATAGTGTAAATGCGGACCTGTTGATAAACCTGTTGATCCTACATAAGCTATTATATCACCTTGTTTTACCCTTTTACCAACATAAAGATTCTTTGCAAATTTCGATAAGTGGGCATAAGCAGTTTGATACGTATCATTGTGTTTAATTCTTATATAGTTTCCATGACCACCATTCCATCCTTTTTTCATCATAACAACAATACCATCACCAGCTGAAAAGAAAGGAGTTCCTGTTGGAGCCGCAAAATCTATACCTCTATGAGCTCTAGTATAACCAAGAATTGGATGTTTTCTCTTTCCGGAGTATTGTGAAGAAATTCTTGCACCATTAATTGGGGTTTTTAATAATGATTTTTTATTGCTTACACCAGATTCATCAAAATACATAGTACCATATTTACTACTGTCAAATCTGTATATTTGTGAAGAATAACCTTTTGAGACTATCTTAGCATATAATACATCACCATTTTTAACCTTTTCACCTTGTTCATTAAAATAAGCCTCAAAAACAACTTCAACAGAATCATTTTCTCTTACATCACGCTGAAAGTCGAAATCAAAACTAAAATAATTTATAATATCTAATATTATACCGGCAGGAACACCTGAATCTATTGCATCTACGTATATACTATTTTTTATAACAAAATTATTTTTCACATACTGTTTTATAAGTTTCATGTCAAATTTATTCACAACATATTCATTATCATCAGTCCTTGATATAACAAACTCTTTGTTAAGACTTTTTTCTAAAATTCTTAACTCATCTAGTATGTTTATATAATCAATTTCATTATTTTCTCTTTCTGTGATCTCTGTTCTATATTTAAAATATAATTCTTGTCCTACTTTTAATGAATTGATGTCGTAATTTTTTATTAATATATTAACAACCTTGTATGCACTGGCAAAACTTATATTTAAACTATCGGTTAAAATACCTAATAATGTATCACCAGCTTTTATTTTATATTTAAGTATATTGTAGTTATTTTTTTTGGATATTGGATTATCTATTGTAAAATTTAATTCCTTTTCTTTGAAAGATATATCATTATTTTTTAAATTCTCTTTAATGTCTATATAAACATAATAAACAATAAAAAATGATATTATAAAAACAAACAAAAGACCATAAATTAATCTAGTTGAATTGTTTTCTACAAGATCCTTATATGCATCAACTTTATTTTGTACAGAATTCATTGCTCTTTTTTTTATATAATTCTTGTTATAGTTTATAGAAACTTTATTTAATTTTTCTTTAAAAAATTCCTTGAAAAATTTTATACTATTTTTTTTAGTCATTTTTCTAAAATGGTCTTGTATATTTATAAAAATATGTTATAATACCAATTAACTGATGTAAATAGTATAGTATTTTTATTAAAATTCAATAATTTTGTGGTGGGATTATGACAATTAATTTTAAGGTGGGCGATTATTGTGTTTATAAAACACATGGAGTCGCAAGGGTAGCTGATATACAAGTTGTTAAATTTGGTGAATTTGAAAGTAAATGTTTAGTTTTATATTTTGAAAATGAAAAAATGACCTTAAGTGTACCAGTAAAGTTTAAGGATAATGGTGATTTGAGAAAAATATCTACAGAAGAAGACATGGAGAAAGTATTTGAAGTACTAAAATCTGGTCAAAAAAAGTTAAAAGGTATGTGGAGCAGAAGAGCCAAAGAATATGAAGAAAAAATTAATTCTGGCAATATATTTGATATAGCTGAAGTTTTGCAGGACCTAATAAGAGATGTTGCTGAAGAAGATAGATCATTTAGCGAAAGAATGATATATGAAGCCGCACTAGAAAGATTGTCATCTGAATACGCTTTAATAAAAAAAATTTCAATAGAAGAAGCAAAAAATATAATAGTTGAAACAGCAAAAAATAAAGTAAGTTTTGCAAGTGAAGATAAATTCAAAGAAGCATAAAATAAGAATTTTCATGGAGAAGTTGATGCCATTTATAAGAATGACATCAACTTTTTTTATAAATACAATATACCCTCATAGATGCCCATCTTGTAAGGATATAGTTGATTCAGATTTAGTATTTTGTTTAAATTGCTGGAAAAAGTTACAGTTTATCACAAAGCCGACTTGTGGTATATGTGGAACACCGTTACAGTTCAAAATATCAGACGATAATGATATAATGTGTACAAAATGTCTACTGAAAAAACCGTATTATGACAAAGCAGTAAGTTGTTTTATTTATAATAAAACGATATCGAAAGCTATTTTTGAATTTAAATTCTATAAAAAGATGTTTTTATCAAAATTTTTCGCTAAATTCATATACAGAGTAGCAGCTCAATATTTGGATCAGGTTGATTACATAGTTCCAGTTCCAATAAGTTTAAAAAGACTAAGGTGGAGAGGATTTAATCAGGCTCTTTTATTAGCAAAAAATTTGGGGACTTTGTCAAATAAAGAAATAATTCGGGACCTAATAATAAAAACAAAACATACAAAAGCACAAGCAAAGCTAAAAAATAAAGATAGAATTAAAAATTTAAAATCAGTTTTTGTTATAAATGAAAAATATTTAGAAAAAATAAAAGATAAAAACATAGCAATAATAGATGATGTTATAACAACCGGTACCACAATAAACGAGTGTAGCAAAGTGCTAAAGAGATACAACGTTTCAAAGATCTTTGTATTTTCTATAGCTAAAACGTCACTCATGAGAGAAGATTATGGTGATTCCTACGGGATTTGAACCCATATTGCCAGCGTGAGAGGCTAGTGTCCTAACCATTAGACGAAGGAACCATAAAACGTACCAGCGCTACATTATGATTTATAAAAATTAATAATCAATACAATTTAAGTTATATATGAGCAATTAATTCAAATTATCAGAATTTAACTAATTTTTCAAACAAAACACAAACAATCTCAGATTTTATGCTATTTAAAACGAATAACAATTATTGGTTTAAATAATAATTAAAGTTTAAATTTTTACACACAAATACAAAAATAAATCATTTTAGTAACTTTCTAGCCATAATTATAGCCTCATCAGTTACCGTACTACCAGAAATCATTTTTGCTATTTCAATTTCTCTTTCTTTTTCATCCAATGTTTCCACAATTGTTTTTGTTAAATCATTAGAATACTCTTTTTTAACTCTTATATGAAAATTACCCTTCGAGGCAACTTGTGGTAAATGCGTGATAACAAAAACTTGTGATCTTTCACCTAACTTTTTTAATCTTTCACCAATAGCATCCGCAACTTGTCCACTAACACCAGTATCAATTTCATCAAAAATCAAAGTTGGAACAAAATTTGTTTTTAATAGAACAACTTTTAACGCCAACATAAATCGAGATAATTCACCACCGGAGGCTATTTTTGAAAGATCGTCTAATTTCGTACCAACATTTGTCGAGGCGACAAATCTTACAGAGTCAATTCCATTTTTTCCAAAATTTCCAGCATCAAGTTCCTTAAATTCAATATCAAATTTAACTTTACCCATTTTTAATGGTATGAGTTCATCAATTAATGCTTCGGATAACTTTTTTGCTGTTTCCTTTCTTTTTTCTCTCAAAATTAGAGAGTATCTTATATATTCCTTCTTTAATTCGTTTAATTTTACTTTTAAGTCTCCAAATTCAACAGTTTTGTTTTCAAGATTATCTAATTTTTTTTTAACTTCCTCTAAAAAATCATTTATATAATCGGACTTTATATTGTATTTTCTTGATATATTCCTTATTTTAAAAAGTCTTTCTTCAACTTCATTTACCGTATTTTCATCATAGTTTAAACTATTTAAAACTGTTTCTATCTTGTCCAATCCTTCGTTAAATTCTATTGAAGCCTTGTCAAAACTATCATTTATCTCTTCAAAAGCATTTTTACCTTTTTCAATTAAGTCTTCACCAAGACCATTACTTCTAGATAAATAATTTTGCGCAATTCCAAGTAATTTATTTATTGAATTTTGACCATTAATTACTGAACTAACATCATTTAATAAATCAATTACTTTCTCCTTATTCATTAATAATATCCTTTTATCATTTAGTTCATCTTCTTCTCCTTCTCTAAATTCCAATTCTTCTAGTTCTTCAATAATGTTATTTAAATAATCCTTCTCTTTTTCGATATTTTCTTTTTCATTTAGTAAATAATTATACTTTTTTTCCACATCTTTAAAATCGTCAAAAATATTTGACACTTTGAGTTTTAATTCTTGAAGATTTCCATAGTCATCCAATATATCTCTGTGATATTCTGAGTTTAATAAATTAATTTGGTCATTTTGCCCATGAATTTCCACTAGTTCTCTACCAAGTAATTGCAAAAAACTTTGACTTACAGGAACACTATTAACAAAAGCCTTACTTCTGCCATCTTTATAAATAACTCTCCTTAGAATTAAATTATCATTATAATCTATGTCTTGTTCTTTGAGAATATCTATTACATTTTTTTCTGTTGGAACACTAAATGTGGCCGCTACACTACCTTGTTCTTCACCATTTCTCAATAATCTTGAATTGTATCTTCCGCCGATTGCTAAATTTAGAGCATCTAATAATATTGACTTACCAGAACCAGTTTCACCAGTTAATATACACAAACCATCAGCAAAACTTATATTTAATTCTTCTATTAAAACTATATTCTTTATTATTAAATTTTCCAACATCTAAGTAAAACAAAATGGTAACAATGATAATTGATATTATTGTATGCTTTTGCGAAAATCAATAAAATTGTAGTTTGCACAATTTTAAAATTATGATACGTTAAATATAGGCATACTTCTTGAATTAAAAAAATATTATGGTATTATATTGAAATAATTTAGTTAAATTACCCTATAATATAGGACTCTAATGTTTGGATATAATATAAATAGTCTTAAATCTGAGATTGATGGATTCAAAAAATTAATTAAGACTTTCAATAAAAAAAGTAAAAGTAATAAGAAGGCTAAGGCTGAACTAAACATAATTGAAGAAAAATTATATTCAAAAATTGACAATTTACTCATAGTAAATTTATCAGAGATTAACAGTACAAAAAAGAATAGAGAACTAAACATATTATTAAGGCAAAAAGCGAGATTATCAAGATATGTTATTAATTATGACAATTCATTCTTAAACTTAAAGAACTTTTTATCTTGTAAGTTTTCATTGTTCAAGTCTACACTAAAATTGCTTTTTCATGAAAGAAATTTTATAATATCATTGATTGTTTCGTTACTTTTTTTGTTTCCATTTTTACTATTTTCAACAATCTTGGCAATAATAAATTTCCTCATTAGAAAAAAAAGTAAATCAAGAAAAAGTAAAAGAAAACTAAACTTAAATAGCTTAAAAGGTAATGATCTTGATGATAAAATTTTCGATATAGTAGATAGATACGCGAAGAATAGAGAGGAAATTAAGGCTATAATTGAACTTATAAAAGGAAAAATATCACCATTTGAATTAGAAGAAACTTTAAAAAAGTTAAAAGATGATCCATTTTTTAAAGATTTAATTAATGATTTGGACTATCCAAAATTCCTTAAAGAACTAAACAATTTATTAGAAAAACAAATAAATGAATTTAAATACAATGAACCTGAATTATATTTGATTCTTAAAGACAGGGATGAAGAAAAGTCTGGACTATTGACACAATTAAAGGATACAATATCAGATAAAATAGTAAATAAAATAAAAAGAAACAGAAAAGCTCTAAAAACATTATTGTCAGGAGACGTTAATAAGGTGAATATTAAAATAAAGAAGTTTAAAGATAAAAGAAAAAAACTTTTTGTCGATCTTGAAACACTGGATAATCTATCACAGGTTAGGAAAAAAATTAAAGTAAAAAAACTTATGAAAAAAAATAAAAACTTTAATAAATCCATAGAAAACTATAAGATACATGGTAAAAAGTTTAAGAAAAACAAACTCAAGTTCAATGGCATTAATGAAATTATCGAATTAAACAGTAGAGTCGAAGAATTTGATAGAAAATTCGATAAATATTTTGAAAAAAAGGGAAAAGACTTATATAAATTTAACAAAAAAATTAAAGCTAAAAAAGAAAAGTTTGAGAAAGATAGGGAAAAAAGAATAAATAACTTTAAGAACGCAATAAATAGTATAAATTCACAATCAATCGGAGGATTGTTCAAGTGAAATTGATATTAAACTTTATACTACCAGTAAAAAAATAAGTTTAGTATTATTGCTAGAAAAGAACAACTTCTTTGTACATGTCAAATCTAAGCTTATTAAATGGTATAATATACAACTCACTTAAAAATTCTGATGATAAATATATTAAAATAATAAACGGTATATACACTTATCTTCCAAAAAATCCAATATTTCCATACATATTTATAGAGTATATAAATATAAAACAGTTTGATACATTCGAGAGTAACATATATAAATTTGAGTTAAATTTAAAAATCTATGATAAGTGTACGTCAAGTACAAATATTTTGAATATAACAGACAGTGTAAAAGATTTACTAAAAAACATAACCGCTGAAAATATACTAGATATTAGAATTTATGATATAAAAAATAATTTTAATAATAACTTATTTCCATATTTTGAGTCAATAATAAACACAGTTTTTCTAGTTCATGAGTAAAAATATAATTCATGATAAGTAAATATTGTTTTGATAACCAATATAATGTTATATTTATAATACGAAAAATAGTGACAGATTATAATAAGTTTTGGAATTATAGCCTCTCTATATCTTCAATTTTCAATTTACTCAATGGATGATTATTTTTTACAGCATCAAACATTTTTTTATTTGTTATATGTGTATAAATTTGTGTTGTAGTAATATCAGAGTGGCCAAGAATCTCTTGAATAATTTTTAAATCGGCGCCATTTTTTAACAGATGTGTAGCTATAGAATGTCTTAATGTATGTGGATGGATCTTACTACCATCAATACCAACGGACACAGCAATATCTTTTAGTTCTCTTGCAAAAACTTGTCTTGTTATATGACAGTCTTTTTTAAAAATTATTTTTTGTTTGCCATCTTTTTTGGAGAAGTTTATCATATTTGTGAACAACCAAGTCGAAAAGTTTCCACAAAGTAATTTACTTCTTAATTTTATATATTCATTTAACGAACTAATTGATTCTTGATTTAGTGGCACAATTCTCTCTTTATTCCCCTTTCCAAAAACTCTAATAAAATTATCAATTTTAAACTCATTAGTTTTCGGATCATAATTTGTGTCTATTGAATCAATTTTTAAACTAACAAGTTCTGATACACGCATACCGGTAGCATACAAAACTTGTAACATACAGTTAAACTTCACACCAAAGTTACTTTTGTTTTGTTTTGCTTTATTCAATAACAAAATCGTTTCTTCTTCTGTCAAAAAATCTGGTAAATGTACACCAATTTTTGCGCTTTCAATTAACGTTGATGGATTATTTTTAAGTATATTTTCAGTTTGCAAATAATCAAAAAAGTGTTTTATAGAAGATATGTTTCTCGCAACACTTCTTACTGATAATTCTGTTTTTAAATACTTTAAATACTGCTCCAAGTTACTTGTTCTGACTGATAAAATTGGGATATTTTTCTCTGTAAAAAAATTATACATCCTAACCAGATCTCTATTATAGGATTCTATAGTATTTTTTGATAAATTTTCTACAGAATTCATATATTTTATGAAATTATTAATGTATTCCATTCTAGAATTTTTTTATCTTATCATAGAACTCGATAGGTATTCTTTCGTACTTATCACTATTTTTATAATATGAATTTGTAAGGTATTTAAAAATAAATACACCAAATAAAAAAAATAAAATCAGATATATTAATATAACAATTCTTGATAAAACCAATTTTGAAAATTTATTTAAAAATACAGTATGTATCACGAAAAACGGGAACATTATTATTATAAATAATAATTTAGGTATGTCCAGCCACCTTGAATTTATTTTTCGTTTCAAAACAAATTCTTTATTCTCCATTAAGTCGTGATCGGGAACTATATTTTTTTCTTCCATAAATTATGCTTCTTTTCCACAACAATGTTTATACTTCTTTCCAGAACCACAAGGACATGGATCATTTCTACCAACTCTACCCCAAGAACTTCTTGTATTATAATCGGCACCTTCCACTCTTTTTCTAGTATGAACTGTTTCTTGTTTTTCAGTTGAAACATTTTTCTTCAATGCTGTTCTTTTTTGACTTTCAATATGTGATATTGTGTCAACTAAATCTGTTCTATTTTGCTGATAATCAACATGTTCGTTATCAGATAACTTTTCTTTAGAGTCAACCTCACCAACATTTAATTCAATTCTAGAAAATATTGCAATCGTATCTTCTGTTATTTTGCGCATCAATTCTTCAAACAAATAATAAGCCTCTTTTTTATACTCAACCAATGGCTCCTTTTGACCATATGCTCTTAAATTCATAGCTTGTTTTATTTGATCCAAAGAATTTAAATGATCTTTCCATAGTCTATCTATTGTTAGCAAATAAACCCTCTTTTCCAATTCTCTAAATACTTCTTCACCATAAACAGATTTTTTATCATTCAATATTTTCTTTGTAATTTGATCTAATTTTTTCGACAATTCATCAAAATGTATATTAACATCAGATTTCAAATGCTCTTTTATATCAAAATCTAAACCATAAACTCTTAGAACTTCGTTCTTAAATCCATCTAAGTTCCATTTATCAACATTTAATGATTTTGGTGTAAATCTGTTCAAAATTTCGTTGTTTTTCTCTGAAATTAAAAATTCTATTTCAGGTTCAATACTACTTGCAAACATTATGTCTCTTCTTTGCTCGAAAATAACCTTTCTTTGTGAATTTACAACATCATCGTATTTAAGAATATTTTTTCTCATTTCATAATGCATATTCTCAACTTTCTTTTGGGCTTTTTCAAGAGATTTACTAATCCAAGGGTGAACTATGGCCTCATCATCGCTCATTCCCATTCTTCCAAGGAATGAGCCAAGTTTATCAGTTCCAAAAATTCGCATTAAATTATCTTCAAGAGATATATAAAATCTAGAAACTCCGGGATCGCCTTGTCTTCCAGATCTACCTCTCAATTGATTATCGATTCTTCTACTTTCATGTCTTTCAGTACCAAGAACGAACAAACCACCAGCATTTAATACGACTTCTTTATCCTTTTCTATTTTGTCATTTGATTCTTTAATTTTTGCCTTTTTTTCTTCTTCCGATAAAGTCTTATCATTTAAAATTTCTTCAATTTCAAATTCATTTGTACCACCAAGTTTGATATCTGTACCTCTACCAGCCATATTTGTAGCAATAGTGATAGCACCAGATTTTCCTGCTTGGGCAATTATATATGCTTCTTTATCATGATATTTAGCGTTCAAAACATTGTGTGATAGGTTTTCTTTTTTTAATAAATTTGATAAGTATTCGGAAACCTCTATGCTTACAGTACCAACTAGAACAGGTTGTAATTTCTCATGACATTCCTTAATTTGCTTTACAATTGCCCTAAATTTTCCCTCTTTTGTTTTGTAAATTACATCATCCTCATCTTTTCTTATAACTTTCTTGTTTGTTGGAACTTCAATACATTTCAAGTTGTAAATGTTCTCAAACTCTATAGCTTCCGTCATAGCTGTACCAGTCATACCAGATAATTTTGGATACATTCTAAAATAATTTTGATATGTTATGGATGCCAACGTTTGGTTTTCATTCTGTACCTCAACACATTCCTTTGCCTCTAAAGCCTGATGAAGACCATCTGAATATCTTCTGCCCTCCATTATTCTACCAGTAAACTCGTCTACTATATAAACTTGACCGTTTTTCACAGTGTAGTCTACTTCGTTCTTGAACAATTTATGCGCCTTTAAAGATTGATTCAAGTGATGAACTATTTTTACATATTTTAAATTATACATGCTATCATTTTCATCAACAAAATGCAATTTATGAAGAGTATCTTCAACATTTTCCATTCCTTCTTCCGTGAGAGAAACAACTCTATCTTTTTCATCAATTTTACACATAGAATCAGGAATATCTTTAACTATATTGTTTATATCAATATACAGTTTCGAATCATCATCTGATGCACCAGATATAATAAGCGGCGTTCTTGCTTCATCAATGAGAATTGAGTCAACTTCATCAACTATAGCAAAATTAAAATCTCTTTGAACTAATTGTTCCTTATCAACTTTCAAATTATCCCTTAAATAATCGAACCCAAATTCACTATTCGTACCGTATGTTATATCACATGTGTATGCTTCTTTTCTTTGTCTATCGCTCATTCCATTCAAAACACATCCAACAGTTAAACCAAGAAAATTAAAAACTTTTCCCATTGCTTCTGAATGTGTTTTTGCAAGATAGTCATTAACTGTAACAATATGTACGCCTTTTCCAGACAATGCATTTAAATATGCCGGCATAACGGCCACAAGCGTCTTTCCCTCACCGGTTTTCATTTCTGCTATTTGTCCTCTATGAAGAACTATTCCACCAATCATTTGAACATCAAAAGGTCTTAATCCCAATGTTCTTTTTGACGCCTCTCTAACAACTGCAAATGCATTTGGTAGTATATTATCTAAATTTTCACCAGCATCTAACCTTGCTTTCAAAATATTTTTTTGCTCCTTTAAACCATCATCGCTTAAAGTTAAATAAACTTTTTCCAATTCATTTATTTTTTTAACAGTTTCCTCTAGTTTTTTAATTTCCCTTTCGTTAGCTGAACCAAAAATTCTTTTAATAATACCTTTTAGCATCTATTTTAAATATAACTTAACATAATTAGGTACTAATATAAAAATGTAGTTTATATTTTCAATACAACTAAATAATTCAACTTTGTTTTTTGATATATTCTTTAGTAAATTAATTAATCTGAAAATTTTATCTCAACTATATTTTTAAATAACAAAATTAGAATTAAGATCAAACTAAATTAATAAAAGTCATATACTCAATTTTTCCCAGAAAAGTTTTTCATGTTTCAATATTTTTCTTCTTGCGATGAATTTGGAAAAAGAAGAAATTGGTATAAGCTCTTGATTGCCAAAACCATCAATAATATACAATTTTATATCGTTTTTATCACTAAGTCTTTTAACAACAACATTAAAATCTGTTAACTCTCTACATACAAATGCAGTTTTATATATTTTATCAAAAAGTTCCATCAAAGCCTTTTTAATTTTATCATCTAAACCATTTTGTTTTATGTATTCTTCAACGGTTATGCTTATTGAACCATCAAAGTTTTTTATCCATTCAACAGATAATCCATTACCAATATTTGTTTTAACAAAACCATATAATTTTGGGATAAAATCGAATACTTTTTTATCTTTTTTATTATAAAGACGGTATGCAAAAAAGTCTTTATAATTTTCATCAAACATAAATAATGGTCTAATTCTCTTATAGAATGGTGATTCTTTTCTTTTGGATACCAATTCTTTCATTTTTGAAATTTTAATTAATTTATCATTATCTTCTGGATGCTTGTAAATTATTCTTCCTCCACCCTCTGCAATTGTATCATTATTTGATAGATGTAATAATTTATCCATAATTATTTGTTAGAATATTATTTATACAAATAATAATACCAATAATATAAATAATCAAATTTATCAATAATTAATTGTTTCATTATGAATCAATCTTGGTGTACAAGAACCTTAAAATGTAATAGATATAATATTATTTGAATAATTAAAATATTATTTATAATTCATGATATTTAAACCTTTTTCAAGTTATGAATACTGTATCATTTGTGTTTGTTTTCTTTATTGGAATTGTAACTGGTATTATTAATAAAAAATTATTAATGATTACAGTTAATGGTTCAAAGCTTAGAAAAAAATCATTAATATTGTCATCAATATCAAGAATAATAATTGTTTCTATATTTTTCTTTTTTATTATTAAACACAGATATAATTTATCATTACCATTGTTTTTTGGATATTTTACATCTGGTATTTGTTTTTATTATAAAAATTTTAAAAAAACCATTTCAAAATGAATATTAGCACTGATGAATTAATTTTTTGGAAATATGGATTTATAAATATAAATGCAACAATAATATACACATGGATTGTAATGGCAATTCTTACACTTGCTTCTTATTTAACAAGAAGAAGCATACTACATCATAACGTTATAGGAAAATACGAAAATTTTTTTGAAATACTTGTAGAAATTATAAAGGATCAAATAAAAAGTATAACAGAAACTGGTTTTGATAAAGTTTTTCCATTTGTTACATGCTTATTTATGTTTATATTGACATCTAACTTGATTTCTTTGATACCAAGTTTTTACTCACCAACAGCATCATTATCAACAACGTTTGCTCTAGTATTATCAGTTGTAATATTTTCTGCATTTATGGGGATAAAAAGTAAGGGACTTAAAAAGTATTTATCGAAGTACACAAAACCAATAAAATTAATGGCTCCATTTATAATAGTAAATGACATTATATCTAACTTTTCTATGGCATTCAGATTATATGGAAATATAATGAGTGGTGGAGTAATAGCAACAATTTTAGTAAATATAAAATTTTTATCAGTTGGTCTTCCGATAATACTGAATTTGCTTAGTCTTATAAGTGGTATAATACAAGCCTACGTCTTTAGTATTTTATCTGTAATATCGTTAGCTTCTTCGGATGATTAATCTACATTTGTATTATCATACCTCATATACATACTTTTTAACATTCAAATAATGATTAACAATTTTGCTGTTAATCATTATGACGACACTATTTTAACTGCGTTTACACTATTTTTATACTTGCAAGAACATTACTTTCATTTGTTGTTAATTCTTTTTCTGACGTAGTTTATTCATTATCTTTATTGTTATCTTCTATATAAATTTGTTCTCTTGTAAATAGTTCACTTTGTTGAATAACGTAATCTGTTAATTCTTTTTCTGTTGGTAAATACTCCATATACTTTGATATAAATAGTCTTTTATTATCATTTAATGTTGAATATTTTACAACTGCAGTGTTTTTTTCAGTACATAATACTATACCTATAGTTGGATTATCATTTTCTCTTATTATTTCTTTATCAAAATAGTTAATGTACATATCCATTTGACCCATATCTTGATGTTTTACTTTACCTATTTTTAGGTCTATCAATACATAACATTTTAGTATAACATTATAAAATACTAAATCTATATA
>CAKVBE010000011.1 GCA_934725005.1 uncultured Rickettsiales bacterium
CTGCTGAGGTACAATTAAATTCAATATATGCTGGAAGAATACTAAACGAAAATGATTTACCTATAAAGATTGGTGGTTTCTCAAGTTGCTTTAGACGTGAAGCTGGTAGTCATGGAAAAGATGTTAAAGGACTTGTTAGAGTGCATCAATTTACAAAAGTTGAACAATATATAATTTGCAAGGCTGACTTGGAAGAGGGTGAAAAGATGCATCAATTTTTATTAAATAATGCTGAGGAGATCCTACGAGACTTAGAGTTACCATATCGTATTATAGAATGTTGTACCGGTGATATGGGTGTTGGAAAATACAGAATGTATGATGTTGAAGCTTGGGTACCAACACAAAATAAATATAGAGAAACACATAGTTGTTCTAATTTGACTGATTGGCAAGCAAGAAGAACTAATATAAGATACAGGGATAATAACGGTAATATTAAGTTTGCATATACTTTGAATAATACGGCAATAGCTACACCAAGAGTATTGGTTCCATTTATTGAAAATCACCAAACAAAAGATGGAAAAATAAGAATTCCTGTTGCATTGAGAAAATATTTAGGAAATAGGGAGTATCTGTAAATAAAAATGTCGACTTTAACGGTCGACATGATTTTTGAATTTAAAATATAAAACATAAGAGTTGGTTTATAAAGTATCAGAATTGCATTGCTTCTTTTCTTTTAATTGTTGCATGAGTGATAATAAATCGTAATATACATCAGTAAATTTTGATTCCATAATCTCTTTTTTTGCAATTACTTCGTATTTATAGTTGTTTAAAATATAGTCATTATTTTCATTTAAAATTTTTTTGAAACTTTCTCTTAAAAGTCTTTTTATTCTGTTTCTAACTACAGCTCTTTTATCTATTTTTTTTGTTACACAAACACCAAATTTTGAAAACTCTTTTATTTTACTTTCCTCAATTTCCTTATCTGTAACTTTTTTGTATAAGAGTATAACTTTGCTGGTTTTTAATGATTTTACACAAGTATTTTGTATATCTAAAAACTCTAATCTACTTTTTATTGTAAAAATATGCATTTTATAAACTATTTAATTTCTGAATTTATTTTCTACCCATTTTTCATTTACTTGTACAAACAAATAAAGATGAACTTTTTTACCAAAAAAATTGCCCATTTCGTTTCTACTAACTTCGCCAACTTTTTTTAATCTTTGGCCATTTTTTCCTAGTACTATGGCTTTTTGACTTTCTTTAAATACCTTTATAACTTGTTGTATTTTTATATCGCCATTATCAAAATCTTCCCATTTTTCTGTTTCAACATCTATTGAATAAGGTAGATCATTTTTTAACTCATTAAATAACTTTTCTCTTGTAATCTCACTAGCTAAAAATTTCATTGGTGCATCAGTAATTTCATCTTCTCTGAAGATCCATGGACATTTTGGAGCTATTTCAACTAAATATTTTTTTAACTTTTCAATATTATCACCCTTTTTAGCTGATACCATAAATAGTTTATCAAAATCGGGGTAAATACTTTGTATTTGTGATGCTATCTCTAATAATTTTGGTTTATTGACTAAATCTACTTTGTTTAATATAAAGTTTACTTTATCATGTTTGCCTCTTAAAGACTCGATTAAATTTTTAACTTTTCCGTTTATGCCTTCGCTTGAATCTATTATCACAAAAACAACATCTGAGTCTCTAATACCACTCCATGCGGTTTTTACTATTTTTCTTTCAAGTAATATTGATTCTTTTGGTATAAATATACCTGGAGTATCTATTATTATTATTTCAGTATCACCTTCTATTAGAATCCCTCTTATTATATCTCTAGTTGTCTGAACCTTTGGTGAAACTATTGATATTTTTTCACCAATAAGTTTATTCATTAAACTTGATTTTCCAGCATTTGGGACGCCAGCAAAAGCGACTTTTATACATTTTTGATTTTCTGTATTACCTAAATTATCTTTATATTTCTTTTCTTTTTCAAGAAATTCATCAATTAAATCTTTCATTTGATTATTTTTTTAAATTTGATAAAACTTGTATTCTTTCCAACAACTTGTCTTTCTTTATAGTAGAATTACCATTTATGTTGGCAATAACATCTTTATATATTTTTAATGCTTTTCCATATTCACCATTCATATCGTATAAAACACCCATGTTATATAAATATTCTATATTATCTTTATCTAAATATAAAGCCTTTTTTATGTATTTTATGGCTTCTTTATAATTTTTAACTTTAGCAAAAGACATACTTGTTTGTGCTTGAATAGAAGCTGAGTTTTCATACTTTTCCGATATTGTTGGAACAATGTATACTGCCTCATACGGGCTTTCATTAATTATTATTGATATTAAATTAGATACAATGTTTTCATTGTCTGGGTAAATTCTCATTAATTCAACATAAATTGGTTTAGCCTGTCTATATTGTTTTAAAGCATGATAGCTTGTGGCAAGTGATAATTTTGATAAATTATCTTTTGGATCAATTTTTAATATATTCTTGTAATACTTTATAGCTATTTCATATTCATGATTTTTATATGCTTTATATGCAATTTTTTTTAATTCTTCGATTTTTTTTGTTTCATTGTTTTCTTTTGTTGTTATCTTGAATTTAGCACTTGTTTTATTGATTTCTGCGTTCTTTGAATTCTTTATCTCTATAATATCTTTTGCGTTCCATTCACCCTTTCTTATATCTATTTTTTCGCTATTCGAGTTTTTTTCTCTAGAAATTATATTTTTTTCGATTTCGTTTATTAAGTCTATGGAATTTAAGCTGTCGGAATCAAAATTGTTTACATATTTATTTTCTACGATCTCACCATCTGATATAATTAATTCTCTGAGTTTTGTTTTTTCACTTGTGTCGTTGTTGTTATTTTTTATAATACTCTCATTTTTATCTGTCTTTGATTCATTATTTTTATTGTTTGTTTCTTGAGTTTTTTCTACTATTTCCTTTTTTATATCTTTATTTTCTTGACTGTTATTTACTATATTTTCTTCATTTTTATTATCTGATTTTACCTCATTTACTTCGTTTTCCTCGATATTTGTTTTTTTGTTGTCTTTTTTATCATATTCGGTATCAGTTTTAATTGGTTCGTCAATTTTTTCTTCATTTGTTGTATTTTCAACAATAGTTGGTTGATATGACGTGTTACCTTCTTCTAAAATATGATTGTCAGTTTCATATTTTTCTTCCTTATTTACGTTAATATTTTCCGCAGTGTTGGTATCTTCTTTTAAATTATTATTGATGAAATCTGGTTTAATTTGTACATCTTTTTCATTGATGGATTCATTATCATTTTTATCTAATTCAACCGATTTTTGATTAGTGCTTTTATTATCTTCACTGGTTTGCTTTACTGAATCTGTCTTAGTAATATTTTCTTTATTTTTTTGTTTTGTGCTATTTTTAATTTTATTAGTATTGCCAGACTCTTTATTAGAAAAATTTTCTATAAATTTGATATCTTTTTCTACAGGTACCATAAAGTTTCTGCCAAGTGATGTTTCAAGGCTAAAAAAAGTACAAGTAAAAAATATAAGACAATAAGAAAATATACTCTTTATTAAGTTCATTGGAAAAAATCGTAAAAAGACACATTAATATAATTGATAAAAGTTATATATTAATGCTTTTATTTTTCAATAGTATACGAAATTATTACTTAATAATAAATAATAGACTGATCCATAAAATGTAAAACTATTTATTTAATGTTGATAATTGTTTTTACTTGTAGTTTCAGTTTAAAATTACTTTAATTAACATTTTTATAAAAAAAATTTTAAAAATTTAATTGACAATGATATATGCTTTTGAATAAAGATGAAATAATTAAATTATTTGATATACTTAATGAATATTATAAGAGTATAAATGATACTGAATTAGATTATATAAACCCATATACTTTATTAGTGGCTGTTGTATTGTCTGCTCAGGCCACAGATAAAGGTGTTAACAAAGCTACAAAGGATCTATTTAAAATAGTCGATACACCTGAAAAAATGGTTAAATTAGGAGAAAATGGTTTAAAAAACTACATAAAGTCAATAAACTATTTCAATACAAAAGCAAAGCATATTATTTCGCTTAGTGAAAAATTAATAAAGAATTTTGATTCTAAAGTTCCAAACAATATGAAAGATTTGTTATCGTTAGATGGTGTTGGCAGAAAAACTGCTAATATTATTTTAAATACTGTTTTTGGAATAACATCTATTGCTGTCGATACGCATGTTTTTAGAGTCTCTAACAGATTAGGTTTAGTTAAGGCTAATAATGTTTTAGACACTGAAAAGCAACTTGAAAAGAATGTACCGCAAGGTAGTAAAAAAGATATAAATAAATTTTTAGTTATTTTTGGAAGATATATCTGTAAAGCGAAAAATCCATTGTGTAGTGAATGTCCGTTGAATTTATTATGTAAAAACAAAGCCTGTATAAGTTGATTGATGTGATTTTTTGAAGTACATTACTAATAAAATTTTCTATTGATTTTTCTAAATAATAATATAACATAGTGGCGGGGAAGTAAGTGGGCATCTTATGCGTGAATGAATCAGATCTGAAAAGAAGCAGTTATAAATGTAATGAGATGGGTCGCTTACTTCCTTTTCCCATTAATAATAACGGTCGTCAGTGTTATGTTTAAATCAAAGTTTTTGAAAGAATGTGAAGAAAGAGGCTTTCTAAATCAGTGTACTAATATAGAGGTTTTAGACGAAGAATTATCAAGTGGACAGCCAATTATAGCCTATTGGGGAACAGATCCAACGGGACCTTCTATGCATGTTGGTCATTTATTTTCTTTAATGATGATACGATTATTTCAAAAATGTGGCAATAAACCAATAATAGTTATTGGTGGAGCAACAGCAAGAATTGGTGATCCATCTGGCAAAGATAAAACCAGGCCAATGATTACAAAAGAAACTATAGATAAGAACATAGAAGGTATAAAAAAATCTATTGGAAAATTTATAAAATTTGGTGATGGTCCAACAGATGCAATTTTAGTGAATAATGCTGATTGGATGGAAAATAAGGGATATTTAGAGATTTTAGGTGAAGTTGGAAGACATATTTCTGTTAATAGAATGCTAACATTTGAGTCTGTAAAACAAAGATTGTCAAAGACTGAACATATGAGTTTCTTGGAATTTAATTATATGATTTTACAAGCATACGATTTTTACCACTTATATAAAAAGTATGGTTGTACATTGCAATTGTGTGGTGGTGATCAATGGGGTAATGTTGTTGCTGGTGTTGATTTAATAAGGAAATTACAATTTGAAAGTGGTGAAGTTGAGCAGGGTAAAAAAGTGGAAGTTATCGGTTTTTCAACACCATTGCTAACGGATGCAAACGGTAAAAAAATTGGAAAATCTGAAGGAAATGCTATTTGGGTAAATGAAGAATTACTTTCGCCTTATGATTATTTTCAATATTTTAGAAATGTTAGTGATAAGGATGTATTAAAATTTTTGAGGGTATATACAGATCTATCTATTGAAGAAATAAATCAAAAAGCAATGAATAATCCAAATATTAATGATCTTAAAAAGTTATTAGCGTTTGAAGCAACAAAGATTTGTCATGGGGAAGAAGAGGCAAAAAAGGCTTTAGAAAAATCCATAGAAGTTTTTGAAAAAAGGAATACGGATAGTTTAGAGACAATTGAATATAAATTACCAGTTGTTGATACAAAACTTTCAACATTGTTAAAAGATTTAAATTTTACATCTTCGCTCGGTGAAGCAAGAAGACTAATTCAAGGAAATGGTGTAAAAATTAATGATAATAAAGTTGAAGATTTAATAATTAATAATTTTGATACATTTAAATTATCAATTGGAAAGAAAAAGATTATTAATATAAAAATCGTAAAATAATGATTTTTAAACAAAATTTTAGGGTATACTATAACCATACGGACAGTGGTGGTGTAGTATATCACTCGAATTATATTACATTTTGTGAACAGGCAAGAACTGAATTCTTAAGAAGCAATGGATTGGAACAATTAAAATTAGTTCATGAAAATAATTTGTTGTTTGTTGTAACTAACATTAATGCATCATTCAAATATCCAGCAAGATTAGATGATTTTATAACAGTTACAATAGAAGAGATAATTGTAAAAGATCCAAAAATAACTATGTTACAAAAAATATATAATAATGACAAATTATTATTTACTTGTAATGTTGAACTTGTAACTATTAGTAGTGATTATAAGTTATATAGAAAAATTCCCGATTTTATAAAGGAAAAATTATGTTTGCAAAACTAACGGGCATTATTGATGTAATTTTAGAAGATTATATAATTCTCGATGTAAATGGTGTTGGTTATATGGTTTTTTGTTCAAATAAAACAATTGATCAAATATCTAATGTGAAAGAAAAAATATCTTTATATATAGAAACGATTGTTAAAGAAGACTCTATAACATTATTTGGTTTTTTGAATCAACTTGATAAGAAAGTTTTTAATACTTTGTGTAAAGTTAATGGGGTTGGAAGTAAAGTTGCAATCAAAATAACAAGTGTACTTTCCATAAATGAAATTTCTGCAGCATTGATTAATAATGATCATAAAATGTTTTGTAGAGTTCCAGGTATAGGACCAAAACTTGCAACTCGTATTACAACAGAATTAAAAAATTGTTCTTTAACAAAAAATGTGGACGCGAATATATCTATAGAAAATACAGATATAAATATAGATGCTGATATTATTAATGATGCTATAAAAGCATTAGAAGGTTTGGGTTATCAAAAGTTGCATGTCAAAGATATCGTTATTAATGCTATAAAGGAGCGACCAGATTTAACGTTGGAAAGTGTCATAACAAATTCACTGAAAAAAATAAATAATATCTAGTCTGCATGTGATTTACGTTTGATCTTAGGTGATCGATTACAAAACATAAAACGATATGAATAGATTTATTTTTTTGGTTTCGACTACAACTATAACATTTTTTGTAAGAGAAATTAACACTTTATGAGGAGGTTATGTTGTGTCGGATTTTTGTGAGATGTCGAGTTTCCGTATTACTGTCTTGTTAAAATTTGACTATATAAAGCAATTCGATTTTCTATAAAGATTTAATTACTACTTTAATAATTCTTAAAACAGGAACCATCATATTTAATCTATAATCATAATATTATTTTATCAAAAACTATTATTAAAATCTTTCATCTTTTTGAGGGGAAATGTCAAAAAAGTTGATAAAGGGTGGCTTAATCGTTCAAACAAGTCACAAGCACCCCATCGCCACTTTGTGGCACTTCCCCTCAAAAAGGGGAAGGATTTAGCAATAGTTTTTATTAACTATTTGTGATAAAAATATTTATTTTTTATTAAAATTTGAGTCTACACAGATAATTTTAACTAATTAAGCCAGTATTTACAATTACTGGCTTAAATTATTTGAAAACTGGACCAGACAATAGTGTAAAAATTGAAAAGATTTTAATAATAGTTTTTGATAAAATAATATTATGATTATAGACTAAACATAAAAGAATAAATGATGATTATCGTTGTTTTAAGAATTATTAAAATGGTAATTAAATCTGATTGTTCTATCTAGTCAAATTTTGGATAGTAGTACAAAAAAGATTGACAGTTGTTAATTATTGATTATAATACTAAAACTATGTTATAAAATTAATATAGTATTAATTATGGAAGATATTTATCGTATAGAATACCAAATAAAAGATTTGTCAATGAAATTTGATAGTCAGAGCTTATGTAATGAACGTGTAATTTTTGGAGATAGTTTTGCCAATAATTTAACTAGGTGTTTTGCAAGAAAAAGTTCTAGTAATGCCAAAGATCTTTTCTTAAGAAATATAACATCTATTAAATGTGACCAAGAGAAAAAACTTACGTTTTTAATAATTAACATTGCCTACTCATTTGCAGCATCACATATTGATAAATTAGAATATGGATTTTCTTTAGGGGGTGAATATTATATTTATGATATTTTAAATGAGTTATTTAGAATCACAAATAATAACCCACGCTTAATAACTTATGTAATCTATGGTTTTACAAGAGCTTATGTTGATAAAACAAGAGAATCTAAAGAAATTTGTAAAGACATTTTAAACATTGCGAAAAGTAACGGAGATCTAATGGAATATGTTATTTCTGGTTTTAATCTTGCTTGCATAGATTCTAGAGCAAAAATAGGAAAAATATTAGGAGAAGTATGGCCAATTTTTTTAAGTGGTTTTACTAAAGAACGTAAACAATACATAATATATCAATTTATCTACGATTTAATAAAAAACTATAAAGGCAATAGAGAAAAAGGATGTGAGCTTGCATATGATATTTTATCTTTTATAAGAAATGATCAATATTCTGTAAGTGACTTTAGTTTTGATTTTATGTGTGACCATATTAGACATAGAAGGCTATCATATGAACAAGTCAATAATTTTTTCTCATATACTGCTGAAAAAATGAAAAATTCAGTAGAAGAAGTCATTTACGGTTTTACAAAAGCTTTAGTTTCATACAACTTTGAGTATAACCAAATAAACATGTACATTTTGGATTTTCTTAAAAAAAACCCATCATCAAAAAATAAAATTATTTGCGGTTTCATAAATGCTTTTACAAGATACAATCCAGAGGCAACTGTTGTTGATAGTATTTTATTATTCATGAATGAACAATCTATTAATTTTGTACATGATTTTGTTTATATTTTTACAACAAATTGCTTTACAAAAGATGGATATCATGATAAACTTGACGAATTTGTTTCAAGAGTTGTGGAAAAACCTGACTTTATCTATATCGCACCAAAAATCGTTAATGGTTTAACAAGAGCTACAATTGAAAATAGTGAAAATTATGAAGAAATTATTATTGATAATATTTCAAAATTTATCAACAAATATCCAAATATCACAAGTAATATCGCGTATGAGCTTCTAAATGTCTTGGTTGAATATAATAAAGCATCTTATGATATTCTACAATATATGTACAACATCAATTGTATAGGAGAAGATCTTGAAGAAATTCTAAAATCTATTCTGTCTCGTGAAAATGTTAAGAAGATAGGTGTCTTAGTACAACTTATGATATTTAATTGTGATAGTTATAAATCACATGATGATATTATGAATATAATTTCAAGTATAATAAATGGACATAATAAATCGACTTCTAAAATTGTTGCCAACTTTGTAAATAGTCTTATTTCTTTAGAGAAAAATGAAACAGAGATAGATGAATATATTATAAGTCTTATAAAAAAACACTTTAGACTAGATAAGGATATTATTTTTGGTTTTGTAACTGCTTTTGCTAAATACAAAAATGATGATCCATCTAGAATTATCGAAAATATATTATATATTAAAAACATATACGATGATGAAAATTTAGAATTTAGCATAACATACAATTTTATACTAGCTATTTCTGAAATAATGCCAAATAATGCTAAAGAACTTATTTTACCTATCGTCGAAGGTTGTGATAGCTTAAAGATTGGTGTTATTAGTACATGCATAAATCACTGTATTGAATATGGAGAAGGAATTTATGGCGCTTTAAAAAAAATTTTCCCTGTCATGGATATAAAAGAAAGACTTATAGGTAATATATCTTATATACTCACAGAAAAGTGTATTAATAGCGGACAGGAAATAAAAAAAATATTTGACGGCCTTCTTTTTTTCATTGGCAATTATCAAGGTTCATCAATAAATATCACTTATGAATTCGCAAAAGCTTGTTTTGCACATGGAGGAAATGCACCTGAAAAGATTATTAATGATATTTTAAATATTACAAAAAATGATAGTCCACTTTTATCGTATTATATTGTTTATTCTTTCATGAATGTTTGTTTTATCAATAAAAAAAGAATTCATGAAGTTTGTGGTTTTGCGCATAATTTCATAAAAAATTACAACGTTTTGGCAAGAAACATAATTGCCGCTTTAGTTCAAGCTAGCACCGAAAACAAAAGAAATCAACAAGTGGTTAGCTCATTTGTTTCTGATATGATTGAAGAATTTCCAAAAATGGCAGATTACATTGTAAGTGGTTATGTAGAAACTTATATTAGTCTTTGTAAAACATCAGATGAATTAAGTAAAAACATTTTATCAATTATGAGCAATAATAACATAAAGAATACCAATAAGTTTAATTCATTGTTAAAGATTCTATTTCATCATACTATCTGTCAAGGCGTAGAATGTTGTTATGATAGAGGAGTAGAAACATTTAAAATATTTAATGAAATTTTAGATGATTCATGTAAAAGGTATGGTCAAAAAAATAAATATGCAAAGGGCATTTTATTTCTAGTTATTTCAAAAGTTGCTATTGATCTTAGACATACTGAACAAAAGAATATGGAAAATTTGTTATTGGAAAAATATAATATAATATTCTGCGATAATAAAGAAAAATTAAACAACTTTTCAGAACTTAAATTGAATGATTTTGTTAAATTGTACAATAATTTTATTGAAACATTTGATATAATGCCAGAAAATAGGTTATCAGATTATCTTTACAGATTTTGTAAGACAACAAACAATAATAAAACATTTATTGTAAAAAAAGAAAATGAGGATCTAACAATAAACGCAATACATGAATCTATTTTTAAGAAAGATATATCCGTTGATGATCAAATAGCACGTTTCATGTCAGCATTAGATGGATTACAAAAACTTTGTGATTCAATTACACCATACGATCTTTCAAGATAATAATATGGCTATGGCGCTAAAACAAAATTTAGCGCCAATTCACCAATTGTTTATACCATATATCAAAAAATTATTGATTTCTTATAAAAAAATATCAAAATCAGCATTAAATCGATTTTTATCTTAATAAAAAAGGGTTTATTTTGATAAACTTGATTCAGTTTTTATATTATTAACTACCCTTAAAAAAATAAAAATGACAAAGGTTTCAACAGAAACAATGTTTGAAGATTTTGAAAATCTTCTACCTGATTATGATCAAAGCATCAAAGAAGGAACAATCGTAAGAGGAAAAATTTTAAATATAGCCGATAAAACTGTTACAGTAGATATTGGTGGTAAATCAGCCGGTTATATAGCATTATCTGAATTTGCCAATGAAGATATTAAAGTTGGTGACGAGATAGATGTGTTTGTTGAGAGACTGGAAAACAAAAAAGGTGAACTTTTAATAAGCAGAGAAAATGCTAAAAAGTTCCAAAGCTGGGATTTCTTAAAGAGATGCTTACAAGATAATAAAATTATCGACGGTGTAATATTAGGAAAAGTAAAAGGTGGTTTTGCTGTTGAATTAGATAATGTTATAGCATTTTTGCCAAGAAGCCAAGTAGATACAGCAATTTTAGCTAGCCTTGAGGACTTTATTGGAAAAACAGAACAATTCATGATTCTCAAAATAGACGACATAAGAGGAAATGTAGTTGTTTCTAGAAGAGCTATCTTAGAAGACCAAAGAGCAAAAGAAAGAGATCAAATATTATCAACCATTAAAGTTGGTGACAAGTTAACCGGTATGGTAAAGAATTTAACCGACTATGGCGCATTTATCGATTTTGGAAGTTTCGATGGCTTATTACATTTAACAGATATTTCATGGTGTAGAGTAAGACATCCATCTGATATATTAAAGGTTGGACAGACTGTTGAAGTTCAAGTTATAAAATACGATGAAGAGACAAAGAAAGTTTCTCTTGGTATGAAACAGTTACAAGAAAACCCATGGGAAACAATCGAAACAAAATATCCTGTAAATTCTATGGTAAAAGGTCATGTAACAAATGTAGCCCAATATGGTGTATTTGTTGAGATCGAAAATGGAATTGAGGGTTTAGTTCACGTTTCAGAAATGAGTTGGTTAAAAAATAACATTTCTCCATCAAAATTCTTAACTATTGGACAAAATGTTAATGTTATGATTCTCGACATAGATACAGAACATCATAGAATCTCACTTGGTATAAAACAATGTGAAAAGAATCCTTGGGAAGAATTTTCAAATTCACACAAAGTTGGTGATATAATCGAAGGTTCAGTAAAAAATATGACTGATTTTGGTTTGTTTGTTGAATTTGAAAGCGGTGTAGATGGACTAGCTCATATATCTGACATAGCACAAGATGAAGAAAAAGCAAAAGAAATCTTAAAACAGTATAAAAAAGGCGATAAAGTT
This sequence comes from uncultured Rickettsiales bacterium, assembly GCA_934725005.1. The sequence goes on from CAKVBE010000011.1 coordinate 12,245, forward strand.
AAAGTTATTTTACTTGGAAGCAGTGCTGAACAAGAAAGAATTTCTTTGGGTATAAAACAATTAGAAGTTTCAAACTTTAAGGAAGAAGTTGCAAAATTACAAAAAGGTGTTGAATTACCATGTGTTGTAAAGAGTGTTAAAAAAGACTTCCTTGAAGTAGAAATTGAGATTGGCTTAAAAGGTATTATAAAGAAATCCGACATTTCATCAGACAAAAAAGAACAAAAAACAGATAAATTCAATGTTGGCGATAAATTCAACGCAACAATCATCACATTCAGCGATGATACTGGAAAATTGATGCTAACATTAAAAGATTTAGCTGAGAGTGAAAAAACAGTTGATGAAGAAGAAGATTTTGATATCGACCAATATATGGCAGCTGATACAGGAACAACATTAGGAAGCGTATTAGCTAATGCTCTAGAAGAAGCAAAAAATTCAAGAAAATAGTTCTTTAATTTATTGCTTTTTAAAAATAGTCTCCAAATGGGGACTATTTTAAAAATATGTATTCAAGTACATAAATATAACGTCTTGAAAATATTATAATTATTTATATTCTTTTCATATAATGAAATAATTTATTTTACAGTGATTGTACTTAATAACAAAGACAATATAAGAAGTTTTGGAAGGATAAAGGCTAAAAACATTACAGATTACGATAATGAGTTACTGGATGATTTTTTACCAAAATGTTCCATAAACATTGGTGATAAATTAGATAAATTTAAAATAAATCAATTAGAAATAGGTTTTGGTTTTGGCGAAAGTCTGATTCACAGGGCTCAAAATAATAAAGATGTAAATTATATAGGTTGTGAAGCGTATACAAAAGGTGTAGCATCACTATTAGATAAAATAAAAACTAATAATATCAATAACTTAAAAGTATTTTATGGTGATGCAAGAATACTAATTGAAAATCTTGAAGATAATAGTCTCGATAAAATATTTATACTATTTCCAGATCCATGGCCAAAAAAAAGACATAATAAAAGAAGAATAATTAGTAAAGAATTTTTGGAACTTTTATCACATAAATTGAAAAATGGTGGTGAACTATTTTTTGCTAGCGATATAATTGACTATGTTGAGTGGACAATTGAAAAAATTGAAGATAATAAAAACTTTTTAAAAAAATTCGAAACAATAGAAAAATGTTTAATCGAACCAAGTTGGTGGGTTGAAACCAGATATCAATCCAAAGCAAAAGAGCAAGGAAGAAAATCTTATTTTTTAGAATTTGAATTGAAAAAATAATTTAAATATTTTCTATTTCATTTAATATTTACTAAAAGTTATAAAGTTACTTACAGGTTTTTTATGAAAAAATTTTTTTTACTTCTCACAATTTTATTATTCGTTACTTCCTGTTCAAATAAAAAGCCTTATGAGGGCAACGAATTAGAAGCTCCAGAATTTTTAAAAAATGAACTTAAAAATATACAATGAAAATAACCGTATTTACACTTTTTCCAAACCTAATAGAACAATATTGTAATGAATCTCTATTAGGCAAAGCATTAAAGAATCAACTATGGGAATTAAATATTGTAAATATAAGAGATTATGCAACTGATATTCACAAAACTGTTGATGATACACCGTACAGTGGTGGACACGGCATGGTAATGAAACCAGATGTAATAGACAGAGCAATTACTGACAATTGCAATGTAAAAGCCACAAAATTTTTTTACATGTCGCCAAAAGGAGAGCATATAAGTCAAACAACAATTAAGGAAAATTTAGATACTCCAAATATTGCTATTTTATGCGGAAGATACGAAGGTGTTGATCAGAGAGTACTAGAAAAATATCACATGAAAGAGTTATCAATTGGTGATTTTGTTTTAATGGGCGGCGAAATACCGGCCCTTGCTTTTATTGAATCATTAGTTAGATGTATACCTGGCGTCATAGGTGACAATAATTCCATAATTGAGGATAGTTTTGGAGGTGCTAATGGTGGAGATTTTGATTGTTTATTAGAATATCCAAACTATACAAAACCAGAAATCTGGAATGGCAGAAAGGTTCCAGACGTCCTGTTATCTGGAAATCACAAAAAAATAGAACAGTGGAAATTGAATGAGTCAATTAAAATTACAAGAACTAGGCGTCCCGATATTTGGCAAAAATACTTAATAAAGAAAATTAATTTGCATAACTAAAATCAGAAAATGTCACAATAAATATTTGATAATATTCTATAAGCATATTTGTTTTATAAAGTATTGCAGAATAAAATACAACGATTAAAAATGCAGCCGCAATCTTTTTCATTGGGATTACTAGTGATTGTTTTACCGTTTCTAAATAATGTATTTATCGGAAGGTATTTCCGAAACTTAGGTACCAACCGATTAATTTAAATTAATCGGTTGGTATGATTCTAACAACTAGCAAAAAATAATAAATTTTTAATTATTGACTTTATACAAAAAAATATTATAATTATCTCTATTATAGCATATTATT
>CAKVBE010000012.1 GCA_934725005.1 uncultured Rickettsiales bacterium
TTATAATTATTTGTTATATTTATTTTAATGGAAATAAATCTCTTGTTTTTATAATACAATAAAGAAGAGGTTTTTATAGTGACTAGGGATGATTTTGACGATAAAACTAAAGAAATGCTGAGGCGTAGAGTTAATGGGATATGCTCTAATCCAAATTGCAACCATCCAACGCAATGTGCATCTCAATCTAATTCTAATAAAATAGAGTATATTGGAGTTGCTGCTCATATTTGTGCTGCATCAGAAGGAGGTCCACGCTATGATGAAAATCAATCTCCTGAAGAACGAAGCAGTATTGATAATGGTATTCATTTATGCTCAAATTGTGCAACCATGATTGATAAAAATAATGGTATAGATTATTCTGCAACTACTTTAAGAGAATGGAAAAAACAAGCAGAAAAAAGAGCAAGAGAAGCTTTTCAAATGCAAATTCGTAATAATGGTTGGGTTGTAATTGAATTTGATAATATAGAGACAAATTACTTAGCACCATTAACTGGTATTGGTTTAAATCAAAAACACATAAAAGTTTGTCCGAGATTCGGAAATACAATTGCAGAAGTAAAAAAATATTTAAACTTAAATCACTCTTGTTGCTTATATGGCAAAAGTGGTTCAGGCAAATCTCTAACAGCTTATCAAATTGCTTATGATTATTATAATGAAGGTTATCAAATATTAAAATTAAAATCAGATTATAATAAAGATGAAGTAGAAATTCCTTATAAAGATAAATTATTTTTAATTATTGATAACGCTCATAACTATAATGAAAATTTAATTGAAGATATTTGCAATAAAACTAAACAAGATATATTAGCATTATTTGTTTCAAGTAGTGAAATATATAGTGTTGATACAACTGAAAATGAGATTCCTAAAATAGAACAAGTTATAAATCCTATTAAAACAAAATCACTATATAATATTGAATTAAATTTAACGGATGCAATAAAATCAATTAAAAACTTTTGTCTTAAAAATATGACACAAATACTTCCAGTAGTACAATCATTAGATAATATGATAGGCGAAAATGACTTAGATCAACCAATCGAACGACGGATTGAAATTGCTTCAAGGCAACAAACTCCTTGGCTTTTTAATTATATTCTTACCGGAGGATGGCAAAACGCAAGAAAAGAGATTGTAAATGTAAAAACAAGCAGTAGAGCTGATTCATTGATATTGTTAATTGCTATATATCAAATATGTACTTTAGATAAAGGAACTACTGTTAAAACAATTGCAGAAAAAATAAAAACATACAATAATTCATTAGATTGGTTTAGACAATCATTTAAAATACTAAAAGAAAAAGAATTGTTGGTATTTGATGGACAGTATGTGAAATTAAAACATATTGAACATTCACGACGAAGTTTAAGTGTATTGGAACAAGAAAAGAACAAGAATGTTATAAATTTTATTGCAAAAACAATAGAAGAATGTTTATTAGATCTAGATAATAAAAAAGGTATATATAGTTTATTAAATGCAATAAATTATAATTGTAGAGACTTTTTTCACTACATATCACCATTTAAAACAGATTTTATTATTCAATTATCTGAAAAGTTTCTTTATGATACTAATTATGATGAGTATAATATTTATATTTTTGAAGAATTGATACAATATCTCGGAGAACAAAGAAAAGATATATTAAAAAAATATAAAAGTGCCATTAATAGATGGGTAATAGATGTTAATGAACATACTGCTTATGCATTACACAAATTATTAAACACTTGCATTAATGAAAAATTGTATAAAACTAAAGAATTTCTTAAATTAGATTCAGAATATGCAAAAAAATTAGCAAATTTATTATCTGACCAAAAAATTAGCCAAAAAGTATATTGTTTGAGTGAATTTTTTGGACGTTTAAGATTTTTTATCTCTAATAAATTCAAGAAAACATATTCTGAAAATTTACAAGTAATAAAGTATAATTTATCAAACTATAATGACTTGTTTTACTATTCAAGTTTTTGTAAAAATATATTTTTGAAACCGAATTTTTTATTTGAAAGTTTTAATATAAATAAAGATAGCATTATAAAACTATTTAATAATGATTGTGTAGAATTTTATAACTATGCTTACGAGATTTTTTATTATGTATTTTATTTTGGACCATTAGAAATCAGAACTAACAGTAAACAGAGAACAATTGCAAAAAGTTTTGTAGCAAAATTAAATGCAGAAGATATTGCTAAAAGAATGAATAAAATATCAAAACGTGAAATACGCCGAATAGGAGAAATATTACATTTTATTGGTTATTTTGATAAAAAGAAGCATGAAGAAATTGTAAAGTTGTTAGATTTTGAATATTTAAAGCAATTTATTAGTTTCAAAGATATAAATTTTGATGTAACTACACTAAATACTATTGCATATAGCAAGTATGGATTGAAAAAAGTAAGAGAACTTTATTTGTCAAATATTGAAAACATTGATACTTTTATGTATAAATCTTGTTATTGTATACCCGATATTATTGTTGAAGAATTACAGAAAAATCCTAAAAAGACTGTGAATTTAGGTATGTCATGTGCAACTTGGGACTGTGCTTTATTGGCTTTGCAGGAAATATTCAAAGTTAATAAAGATGTCGCAGAAAAAATATTTTTAGAAAATATTGAAAAGGTAAGAGAAGCCATATATTTACCTCAAGCTCCTTGTTTAGAGCACGCTGTTGAATTTTTAGAATTCATAGAACAAGCTTTCCCGAAATCAAAAAACAAAATATTTGAAAATATTAACCTTGCTAAAATTAAAATAAATTGGCAAAATAGACTCAATGGGTCTGATTTAGAAAAGAATACCGCATTAAAACTAATTGAAATGGCAAAACAGACAAAACTCTCCATCAAACAAGTCGCAGAATTACTGGAAACTTAACTAATCTTTTGTATAAATATGTGTTCCAATGTTTCGCTTTTTCTTTACAAAAAAGCACTTTGAGAATATTCATTATATAATAACTACTAGAGGTATTTAATGAAACAAAAGCACGATAGATATGAAATGCATAAATATTGGGGGAAAAAACCTGCTTTTGGTTTTGATAAAATTATAAAAACATATTCAAAACCGGATGATGTTTTGTTTGATCCTTTTGCCGGATATGGAGTCTTTGGTTGCGAAGCATTGTTAAATAATAGAAAAGTTGTGCTTAATGACTTAAATCCTATTGCCGGTTTTATTCAAAACCAATTATTAAAAAATGATTTTAACGAAAAACATATAAAAGAAACCTTTAAAACAATTATTGGTGAGTTATCAAATACGGAAGAAAAGTTATTTACTACTACATGCTCAAAATGTGGAAAACAAGCAATCGTTATATCTACTCTAAGAGATAAGAACAACGACAAACCTTTATGTCATAAGGTTAAATGTTATTGCTCAAAACAGGCATTTGAACAAGATATATCAGAAGATGAGGCTCAAAAAATATTAAATATAGAAAAAAACTTGGTGATTCCATCTCATCCATCGTCAGATTTGATACAGAATTCTCGCATTAGTGCAAAAGAAAATATGACCACAGATGACTTATTTACAATTAGAACATTATATTGTCATTCACTTTTATATAACCAAATTCAAAGGATAGAAAACGAAGCCTTAAAAGAATATTTAATGTTGGCATTTTTGTCTAATATGGCAAATTGTTCCAAGCTTGTACCTCCAATAAAATCTAGAGGAAAAATGTCACAGGGTGCATGGATGACAGGTTTCTATATTGCAAATAATTATATTGAGAACAATGTATTTCATTATTTTAAAAATCGAATAGAAAAGATAATCGCTGGGAAGAAGGATTTCTGTTCTAAAATTAAAAATATAAATTTGTCATATAAGATTATAAATAATGATGCAAAAAAATTATCTATTCCAAACGATTCTATTGATTTCATATTCACAGATCCTCCTTATGGTGATACTGTTCCTTATTTTGAGCAAAGTATTATCTGGAATACTTGGTTATCTAAGCAAGTAGATTATGAAAATGAAATTGTGATTAGCGATAGTAAAATAAGGAATAAAAATAATACCCAATACAAATCTGATCTAAATAAAGCAATTAGTGAAATTTCGAGAGTATTAAAACCGGAAAAATATTTCACTATTAGTTTTCATTCATTATATGGTGAAGAATGGTCATCGCTAATTGATGCCTGTTTTATGAATGGTTTTTCATTTGAACAAGCGGAACTGCTAAAACAGAAAACACTTGCCCCAAGACAACTAAATAGAAAAATAACTGTTGAAGGTGATCTTTTACTTACATTTAAAAAGACAAATATAAAAAATTTACAACTCACCGATAAAGAAAAACTTATTACTAAATTAACAGATCTTATTTCAGATGAACTATACAAAAATAACCTTTCGACTAACGATATTTATCTCAATATTATCAACTATATATTAAAAAATAGAATTTCGCTTGGAGATATTGATATTATTAATCTTCTTAAAAGCAATTTTGATATAGATGATTGTGGCATGTGGCACCAAAAGCCAATATTAGCAGCACTCGCAATGGCTAGATATTAAAACAGATGTTGATACAATTTCATATTCTCCCCTCACGCTGGGATCTTTGTCGTAATAATATTTAATTACATTATATTCGCCATTTTTAAGTTTATTAAGCTCTGTATTTACTTTATCAGTAATTAACTCAATTTTTCCTTTTAGCGGTCTTGCATCATCAAAGCTATCGTCATAGACCAAGAAAATGTAAAATCTGTTATTGTTTTTAAATAGTCTTTCCCCTTGAAATTTATAATTCCACCACTCAATAGATTTTTTATTTTGTTCAAGAGAATTAACCATTTCCAGTCTTTTTGCATAAAATTCGTTTAATTTTTCATCTATTGTATTGATATGTTTGCTTTTTAAGACTTCGACAATTTCAGATTTTTTCAAACCGCCATAATTTGGCAAATCAAAAGTCCTTTTTATTGAACCATAATAATCTTTTATTTGTTTTAATTCATTTAAACTTGATCCAATTCTATAAGAGTCATTTCCACTATCTTCAATAAGTCCGGAAGATAAACAATTAAAATATTCATCTGAAATATGAGTAATTTTCAAATCAAATGGAACTATTTCACCATTTATTTCCATCAAAAAATCAACATAAGTTATTTTTCTTAAGGTTGGTATAACATTGTCATTATCATTAAATAGATGCTCAATTAAATCATTCGTAGCTTGGTTATAATATTCCCAAAGTAAGTATCCTTTTACTTTATTCTGTAATAAATCGTCAATTGCATTATTTAATTCTTCTACTGAAGCAATAGACTTATCTCTTACCAATCTTTTGCTTTCTTCATTTAAATTATCATTGCGGATACCACATGAAACTATGCCAAAATTTCTAATTATTTCTGGAAGATGAGCTTCTTCTTCGTGTCTTTGTTGTCTTATTTCAGGATATTTATTTTTTATATATGAAATTATTTCTTGGTTATCAACTTCGGTATTAAATAATTGTTCATAAAGTTCATTATAATCATTAGATGAGGGCTCTATGCTGTTATTATTGAGTATTTCACAAATATGTTCTTTCCCTAACGTACGAATTAATATATATCTAGAAAAATTTTCTTCTTTTTGTAATTTACCTAAATCAGTTTCCTTCTTACTAAAAAGCTTATGTAATTCTTTAAAATCCATGAAATACCTCCATTTTTCTTTAGAGTATCACAAAAAATATTTCAGGGAAATGGCATTAATGTCGCATTCATTTGTGTTGCTATGTAAACATTTGAATGCTTCCTGCGTGCTTTCACGCTAATGTGTTTCCTGATATAAGGAGGAAATATGAAAGAAGTTAGCGGATACAACATTAGCGAGCAGGAGTTTAAGAAAATTAGTAAGTGGACAGAAGATGTGTATAATATCGCTGTCATTGTTGATTACTTTGTTAGTAATCAGCCGGGAATTGAAGAGTGCTACAACCTTGCTCCAGTTGTTAAAAATTTGAGAAATTATGCAGATTTATTAAATGCATTTTTTATTGATCCTGAAAGAAATAAAAATTAATTTTTCGCTCTTATTTCAAACGTTGTTCAAAAAGTGTTCAACTGGTCGATTAAGGTGGGGTAAATGTAATTTATACATAAAACATTTAAAACCGTTAAAAAACGATTTTAAAAATTAATCCTCATAACTTATTCCTAAAATTTTCTCTTCAATTTCTCTTATAACTTCAGGAGATAAACCTTCAGGCTTTGTTGCTTCCGGCATGTGTTTTTCACTTGTAACTTTATCCTCATAGATTTTTACATTCTTAAGCATTGTCATAATTTTAGTTACCGCATACATTCTTGCAGGTTCAATCTTTTCACCTTTTGCCATATCATTTTGTATAGAATCCAACAGGTTTCTCCCGAATTTATACAAATCCTCGTGGAAAGTCGTATTGTTTTTAAGATATTCTGAGCGTTTTTCATCCCCTTTATCTGCCGCTTTCCAACGGCGAAGAGTTCTTTCATTCACATTTAACCGTTGAGCGATATTTTCTAATGTCATTAATTTTTCAATATATAATTTAGCTGCAGATTCTGCCAATAATTGTTTTTTCATAATTACTCCTTACTTTCTAAAATTTTATTTAGCGGGTTATAATTTCCGTTATCAAAATTTGCGATTAAATCTTTGTATATTCTTATAAAATTTGGTAAACCATAATATCCTAATGCTTTTTGAATAAAAGTAATCGGAACATTTTGTTTTAAGCACATATTTACAAAATTATGCTGTAAATCACTCGGGTGCAGTCTTACTATCCCAAGATGGGCAGATAATCCTCTTAATACAACATGTTCTACGTATTGTTGAGGAGATTTAGGAGAATCAAATTTAAATACAAAATCTGTTAATTCTGGCTTTGTTCCTTCAAATTTCTTTTTCAGAATACCGGAAATATTGTCATCAAATTTTAATTTTCGAATTGTAGATCCGCATCTATTCATAACGAGACGTTGTTCATATAGAAAATATTTCAAAAATACCGTATTATCTTCAAAATTTATCCTTTCCCAAGTTAAGGCTAATATTTCAGGAACACTTGCTCCCGTTGATAAACTCAAATAAATTACAGGGTATGCCGCAGGATATTTTTTCTTGCAAATATTTAATAATTCAGTAATTTCCTCATCTGATAAAATATTCATATCAATGCTATAAACTTTTTGTTTAGAGTTATTTCTTACGACAAGGCTATTTGTTAAAGGACAAACGGTTTTTATAATTAATTTCAGTAATGTAATATAAATATTTACTGATACAAGTTGAAAACCGTTATCAAACATACTTTGTTTAAATTGAGCTACAACTTTTGTCGTTATTTCTCTTATTGATAAATTATCAAAATATGGTTTTAAATGGTTTTTATAATTAGTTTTATCATGCGTTAATTTTTCGAGTTTGTTTTCCATTTTCAGATGTTTTAAATATATGTATGCGGCTTTTTCAAACTTCATATCAAGAGGTTCTTTTACTTGAATCGTCTCCATTTTTGGTTTTTGAGCCTCTATATTATTTCTGAAATATTCAATTTGCTCTTTTGTAAATTCTGTTCTTACTTTTCTTACAAAAGGGGTGGAATTATAAGCATAAGGCTGTTCAATCCTTTGCTCTGATGGTAATTCTTTTTGAGCTCTGTATATTGCTTCTTGAGCGGATAATTTTTCATTAGTTAAATAATATTTTTTGAAACAAGTATATATTTCATCAGGAATAGCAGCAGTTATATGCTTACTGTATTTAGGAAGTATTCCTCTAAAACCATATTGACTGTATTTCCTGCGGATTCTTGTAAAAGTTGAAGGTGCAACTCTTGGATAACCTGATGTTTCATTAAACAATTCTACAACTTTATTTATATTTTTAGTTCCAGCTTGGTGAATTAAGTTTAATAATCCCACATAGGCTCTTACACGATTTTGAGTTTCTTCATTAAATTTTAGAAAATCCTCGTAACCTTCCTCTTCCTCAATAACTATCGGTTTAAATTTGCTTATTGTCTCATCCCCATCATTATTGGTAATTTCAGCAGACTTTTTAGTGTTGAAAAAATAAGTATTATTATTTTTCAAAATAATTTGTTGTTTAACTAAATCCGATAAAATCTCCGTAACTTCTTTTTCGTCAAGTTCTGATACTACTATCAATTCATCAAGATTAAATTTATCTAATCTTCTTGCTGTTTTTATTATTAAATCTCTACTTTTCAATGTTCAATCCTTTCACTTGTTTTACATCAATTTTGTTTAATCCGTTTGTCGCAGCCAAATTTTCAAGTAATGAAATTCCTTTGATAATCTGGCGGAAGCGGTTAGTTTTTTCAAAAAATATTTCTTTTGCCTCATCAGTTATTTTAATTTCGGATAATTCTTCAACGATAACCTCCATATCTTCTTTTGAAAAAGGTTTAAATTCTATTATTTCAGATAACCTGTCATACAAATGCCTGTATTTACCGAGTTTTATTTTAGCTTCCTGCATACCGATTAATACAACAGGAGCACCTGTTAAATCGTGAACATCACGTAAAGTTTCTACAATTTTGCAACGGCTGATAAGATAATCAACTTCATCAATAATAATTACTTGAGGTTTTAACCTTAAATGAGTAATACATTGTTCCATAAGGTTTGCCATTTTTCTTGACGGGGATTCTCCAAGTTCAAAAACAATTTTTTCCATTAGCCATCGGCTGGTCATTTTGTTTTGGGCTCTGACATAAACCGCATCATTTCTTGTTGCCCACCATACGGCAGTTTGAGTTTTGCCTAATCCGGGATCGCCGTAAACTAATTCCATTTTAGGAACTTCATTGGATTTATCTATCAAGTTATTCATTAACCCAATGAAGTTTTTGACATTTCGTGTTTTAACAAACAATTTGTGCATCACTTACCTCCTTATCTTCACCATATATTTGTTCGTATTCGTCAGTTTTTTCGTATTCTTTTATCCAATCTTGTTCAGTTTGAGTAAGATCTTCTTTATTAATCAGATGTTCGTATTTTTCAAATCTTGTTCGGAAACAACCATTGAAAAATTCATTTTCTGCTTCTTCTTTTATTTCTATACGAAGCTGTTCAACCTCTTCATTTTCTTGTTTTTCGGGTAAATCCATACTCAATAACGGAGTGTGTACTTGATTACGTTTTAAGTGATTTATAAACTCTTTTTCAGTTCTTTTTTCTAATTGCTTCTTCAGTTTTGTTTTTTGTTTCAAATCTTCAATATCTTTAGCGTCTCCCAAATAATTTGCCAGAGGGTGTATCGGCTCAATTCGTTTTGCCTCGCAGATAAACTCTCCGTTTAATTTGAAAACCTTAATTGAACTTAAATTAAATAAACTGTATTTTATAATTACTTTCTTTTTATAACCAAACAACGCTTCGCTATAATAATTATTTCTTAAGAATAAAATTCCGTTCCTGTAAATATTTTTGATTTCACGAACCATCATGAGGTCATCTAAAGTCTCAATGTTAACCCCTTCTCCTCTGCCGGAGTTAAGAACTTCTCCAATTGTTTGTCCTTCAACATGCGGACAAGGTTGTTCATAATGGTATTTTTGTAACCACATTTCAAGAACTTGCACCACTTGCTCTATTGTTGGAATATTGACCTTGAAAATTGATTTGTGGAGTTTTTCATTTCTTCTTAATTGAGCAGGCTTTTTAATTATACTTGTACCGGAATATGAAGGAAGCATAACTTCAAAGCTGTCTTGTAATTCTCTGAACAATCTTTCAATAGGTTTTGCTTTAGCATTATATGGTTTAGCGTATATCGGTTGAATGCCAAGATTGGTAAATAAACCCGATATTCCGTTTTCGATAAAATATTTTGCCTTAAACGCTTTACCGTTATCTTGATAGACAAATTTAGGAACTTTTCCAAGATTTATTATAGAATTTCTTAAAGCACTTGCGATACACTGCGTATTTTCTTCCAGCATTATCTCAAACCCGACAAACCCACCTGATTTCCAATCTTGATAAGCTACTAATGTCGGTCTTACCGGATTTCCTGTGTATGGATTTTTGACAAAAAATGCTAACCTGTGTCCGTCACCTACAATTACATCTCCGACTTCAAGTTTTGAAACATCTCTTGTGGTATAAGGTAGAACTTTATCGTGCAGAGCTTTGTTTCCCTCACGAGCTTCTACCCAAATGTTATAATGTTCAGCTTTATAATTATTAGCAAATCTTCTGTATGTTAAATCACAGCATAAATTTTCAAAGCCTCGTTGAGTCAATGCCATTTTAGTATATTTTATTGCTTTTCCAATATTTAATTGATTTGGGTGTAAAAGATTTTTTAGCAGTTCTGATTGCTCTGCTTCGGTTAGCGATGTTTTTGTTGTTTTTTCTCCGAATGTATAATTATTAATTAAACAATGCCAGTCATCATTATAGGTACGAAGCTTTTTATGCCATTCATAAATTGTTCCGATAGCAACCTTGCCGACAGTATCAAATAAATCGTTACAAATACAGCCATTATTATATGCCTCAAGAAAATCTTTTCCTGCTACCGTTTTATTTTTCTTGTTTAATCTAAATTCGTCCCACTTTTTAATTAAATCATATTTTGCAAGAGCCAATTTCTTTTGACCATCTGGAACAACATAAGTTATTGGTTGTAGTTGGACAGATTTTTCTTTAATTGATGTTACTTTTTTTCTAACATTTTCTTCTAAAGATGTTACTAAAATCTCATAAGATTTAGAGCATTTTCTGATAACATATTTATTTTTGCTTATTGCCTTACGGACTGCTCTTTCGGATATACCTTTAATTTGAGCAAGTTCTTTAGTTGTAATCCAGTAATCATTTGAGTTTTGCATAAATATCTCCTCTCACACATTAACTCTGCTTGCGAGATTTGTGTAGTCAATGTATCCATATCGAAACATATCAACAACTGCCACTTCAAGCCTATAAAATCATTGTTTTTCTGATATTGAAAAAGCAAAATGTTTATTGTATTTTAAGCAACTTTTACAAACGGAACTAAACGGAACCTGATTTGGTTCCGTTTGTACTATAATGAGAAAAAGGGGTAAATGTAACTCTGTCGGATGCAAAGCTACATACCGAAAATAAAGGGGTAATATGATTAGACGCCAAAAACCTGAAGAACCAGCATGGGCAAAATATATAACAGAAGATAATTTGCCAACCGAAGATTTACAATATCTATGCTCAATTATTGGCATAGAAGCAACAAAGAAATTAATGTTTAAAGCTGCCGGAGAAAAGTTTTCAATCCATGCTCATTGCAATCAATCATACAAAAGACAATATATTATAGACAACTTTGATGGCACAAAACAAAGCATAAATAATCTGACACTTGAATGTAAAACGACTACAAGATTTGTGTATAAAGTTATTGAAGAGCATGTTGAAGGAAATATGGAGAAGAAATAGATGGATGTGTTTTCTGATGCAAAAATTAATAAAATTTTTAAATGTTATAGCGAACAAGAACCATACAAAATTATTTCAAGAGAGTCTTGCTCTTTGGAATTTAAAGAAAATTTTAATAAGAATTCTTTGGCAAAATATGCAAAGACTATGGCGGCTTTCGCCAATAGAGATGGCGGATATATAATTTATGGAGTAAAAAACAATCCAAGAATAGTTGTTGGCATGAGGGATAATATTTTTGATGAATATGATGATGAAAAATTTGTGGAAAAACTAAATGAATACTTTTCGCCAGAAATTAAGTTTAAACGAACAACTATAAAATATTTTGACTTAAATATAGGTGTTATATATGTGTATAAATCTATTTCAAAGCCAGTTGTATGTACTAAAAGTATTCAGAGTAATGGCAATTTTGTAATTAGAGAAGGTGCTATTTATTATCGATATAGTGCCAAAAGTTCTGAAATAAAATATCCTGATTTAAAAATAATGCTCGAGAAAGTAAAAGAAGATGAACGTAAGTTATGGATGCATACAATTTCAAAAATTGCAAGAATTGGTGTAAATAATCTTTCACTTATAAATTTAAAAGACGGGAAAATTAGCGTTAATAGTGTTGGAAGGAATAAAGAATTATTTATTGATGAAAACTTGCTTTCAACATTGAAATTTGTAAAAGAAGGACATTTCTCTGAAATTGATGGCGATCCAACGTTAAAAGTTGTAGGTAAAATAAAAGGTATTACTGGAGCGGTTGTAAACCACGAAAAAATCATCAAACAAATTGAACCAACATATATACACGAAAAGTATTTATTAAAAACTTTCTTGAACCAAACGGGAACACAATCTCCAATGAGTTACATTGAAGCCTTTTGTAGATTTTCTGCTAAATATATACCATTTTATTATTTTGTATATTTGATTCAAAAAAATGATACAAATTTTGATAAAAAGAAATTAGAATCGGAAATTAATAAAATAACTGAAGATTGTAAAATGGGTAAGACCTACTTAATTCAAAGATTAAAATCTGATGATAATTTTAAAGAAGAAAAATTATCAGGTAAAGATAGTGATCTTAAGAAAAAATATTTGAATTTATTTAATGATAAAAATACTAAGCCTGAAAATATTCCAAAAGAAAATGTTGATATTCAATTAAAAATGATATTAAGCATTAAAGACGAAGAACGTATTAAGAATTTAATAGTTCCAATGTTAAATAATTATTTAAACGAAGAATATGAAACTCATAAAAATTTATTACGAAGAGCTATATCTTACATTGATAAATTCCTATATTCAAATAAAATTATAAATTTCTAGGTTCCGTTTGGTTCCTTAAAAAGTTCCGTTAAGGTTCCTTTTTGTAACAGAAAAATATTTTTTCTGGAACCAGTGTTACTTTTTGAATACCAAATGTCCTATGATAGCCCATCGGCATTTTCATACAGAAATAAGGCTTTGAGGCATGTTGCTATATAGAATTAGACTTTTTTAGGACTCAATAGTGATGCAAATCGGACATATCGGACTTTTCTGCAACCCTAAATATTTTTAATTTTATTTATGTTTAGGGGCTTTGAGGCAAGTTCCCCTTTTCTGTATTGTCCTGTTTCTTTACAACGTCCACAACATGGACGTTTTTTGATTATAACTTGCACCCTATGTGCTACACAAACTAAAAAACGGAAAAGGAGGGATTTGAACCCTCGGTACAGGTTACCCCATACAACACCTTAGCAGGGTGCCGCCTTAAGCCACTCGGCCACTTTTCCTTTTTGCGGCGCAATCAATAGCTTTTGCCTGCCAATTTGATTACGTTATCTATTATAACACAAACATCTTTTTTTGAAAAGAGTTTAAAAATTTTTTTTATAATGTATAATATTATCAAATACTAAGAGGTGAGTTATGATTGAAATGAAAGTTATGGGCATTGCCCTTGATACAAGAACAGGTTCTCCTATCGTAGTTCTTCACGATACAGAAAACAGAAGAGCTTTGCCAATTTGGATTGGTTCTGCTGAAGCAAGTTCCATTATCCGTAAGATAGAAAATTTATCTGTAACCCGCCCTATGACCCATGATTTGATTATCAGCATAATTGACAAAGTAGGTTACAAAGTTTCTAAAGTCGAAATTAACGATGTTGAAAAAGAAACCTATTTCGCAACAATATTTTTAGAAAATGACGAAGGTAAAATCATTGAAATTGATTCTCGTCCATCTGATGCTATCGCCGTTGCCATAAGGATTGATGCACCTATCTATGTAACAGCAAATGTACTTTCTAACGGTTCGGTTTCTACAGACAGCGCAAAAGACGAACAAGAAGCACAAGAATTCAAAAATTTTGTACAAAGTATCAAGCCTTCAGATTTTGCAAAACTGATGAAAGACAACGACCATCACGAAAGCGACCAATAAAAATGGACAGGGTTGCACTCATAAAATATTGTTTAATTTCTGACGATGCGGCTGAGACTTACCCTTTTGAACAAGACATTTACAAAAGCACTGTTGTAATGCGCCACAAATGCAACAACAAGTGGTTTGCCCTGATTTTTGAAATGGATGGTGAATTATGTCTAAACCTAAAGTGTCCACCGGATTTGATTCCTATTTTAAAAGAACAGTTTCCTGCAATAAAACCGGCTTGGCACATGAATAAAAAGCACTGGTGCAAAGTTTTGGTAAACAAAATACCAAAAGAGACATTAAACGAACTGATAAAAATCAGTTTTGATTTAACAAACTCTAAAAAAAGACGTTAAGTTTGTAACAAATATTCTGCAATATGAAATTTTGACATTTTCTAAAACTTTATTAAACTAGAGAGAGATTAACTATGTTTAACGCAATTGAAGAAGTCAAAAGACAATATACTTATGCAGTTCAACCTGTAAAACTGTTTGAGACAAGAAACTCTCAAGCAGCACAGAAAAGTTCCTTTGATTTTATTAACCAAGTGCAAAAATCAGGGAATAATCCGTTTCACCCTGATATTTCAAACACCTCAAAAGGAAACAAACTTGACCTAATGTGCTAAGCTACCCAAACATGTTTCGGAGTAGAAT
>CAKVBE010000013.1 GCA_934725005.1 uncultured Rickettsiales bacterium
TACAATTAAACCAAACTCGATACAATTACAATTCTCCTTTATGGAAACTGGGTAATTTTAACCGGACAGTAGTGTGAAAGCCCGAGCGGTAGTCCGAAGTTTCCGGAACAAAATAGAGAAATGTCAACATAGTTGATAAAGTGGAGCTTGATTCAAACAATAAAAGTTCAAACAATTTTTAAGCGCCCTATCGCCACTTCGTGGCACTTTCCCTCAAGGAGGGAAAGGATTTAGTAATAGCTTGTAATAGAAATACTTACGGTATTATATTATTTAAATAATTTACAATTTTCATAGCAATTTCACTAGCTTGTTCTGGTTTTATTGCAGATGAGGATATTCTTAAAAATTTTGAATTATTATCTAATTTTCTTTCAAAATTATCAATGCCAATCTTTTCTAAATAAAAACTTGACGTTGTGTTAACTGGTAAATTAAACCCTTGACAATATTTTGATACATCTGAATTTAATTTATTAAAATCGCCGGTATACTTTTTTAATCTTATTGTAAAATAGATACAGTGATTAAAATGTACTACATCATATTTATCATGATTTATATTTTTATTTATAATATTTTCAATTATATTATTTATATCTTGTGTTGCTTTTATATCTTCTGTTGTAAATTTAAAGAAATCTTCGTAACCAAGCCAAGGATATATGTTAGATAATGAAGTATTATTTCCCAAAAAATATTTTAAAGTCCTAATTTTACTAAATAAATCATTTTTATCGTTTGTACAGACAATTGAGCCTAAACGGTTTATTTCTAATCCAAAACAATCTAGCTTCATATGGCTTCTAACTAGAAATAAAGTTTTATTTTTATTACAACTAAATTCTACTAATTCTCTTATATAATCACATGAGCAGTTTAAACAACTTGTATCGCAGACAATTATTTTACTGTCTATAGTTCTGTAATTAACACCTAAAAAATTTGGTGACGCTGAATCTATCCACAACACATCTGTGTGGATATTTTCAATTTTTTCAAATTTCTTAACCTCTGAAACAGAAACATTGTTAAAATAATTAATCAGAAAATCGTATGATTCAAAATATGGAACATCTGAAAATACAAAATTTGTATAATTATTTCTGACTAAAATCGAAATAAGCGTACTTATTGACGCAATAGCAGAAGAAAAAAAAGTTCCTTGAGATATAGTTTCTTTCTGTTCTATATTGTACAAAAATTTTAACCAATCTTTTGTATAAAATTCCAAATTCTCCCTTTGATAAGAATAGCTTATTTCACCACATTTATGTTTTACTTTTATAATTTTTCCATTCGAACTTTCAGAGAAGCTTATATATTTTTTTAATATAGCCTCTTTTACATGTTTTTTTATTTTAGATACAAAAACATTACCATTTACAATAAGTTTTTCATTTAAAACATTATTTATAAATCTATTCTTTTTAAAACTAAAATTCACATTAAAAAATACTCCCTATTAGTATGTTTCGCAATATCCACCTATTGATATTATATCATTATTTATACTTGTAAATTGTACACCACCGATTAATTTTTCTGAATAAGTCATCCTATAGGGAAATAATATTTTAAAGTTTTCCATATTAATCGAATCGTTCCAATATTTTGTAATAGTCAGGTTTGAACTACCGCAGACTTTATCTTCATCTAAATCATCGTGTGGGCAAAATACTCTGCTTTCAAAATCAAATCCATCGAGTGAACTTTTTGCAGTTAAGCAAAGATTTCTAATATTTAATTTACTTAATATTGGACTTATTGCTTCAAAATTTGGTCTACAATTCCTTAAAGCATTAGAACTACTAAGTACAAATGTTAAATCAAAAAATTCGATTCCTTTTATTATATCCTTTATATCATTATCTGACAAATTTAAAAGATTTTTTAAATCTGTTATATCCTTATCTATTTTTGTTATCTTTTCATAATGATAGCTATTCATAACAATCATTACTTTATCGTCTTTAACAGAAGTTTTTATAAGATTGTTACCTGGTTTTTTACCACCTCTAATATCATAAACACCTAAATCAAAATAGAAGTTCACATTATTCAAATTAAACTTTTTGTATAAAACCCATGTGGCAACAAGCGTACCATGTCCACACATATATGCTTGAACACCGCTTGGCTGATAAAAATATATATTGTAGCCATTTTCTAAATCTTTTATCTTCTTCATAAAAACGGCCATTGGTACATTGTTTTTTCCATCCTCAATACCAATTTTTGACATACAGTTTCTATCAAATTCTTCATTATCTTCAAACAAATAAATGCTTGCGGGATTACCAATAGTTTCATAACCTTCTATTTTTTCTTTTGAAATAAATGATTTTCCGTTAAACTTTTGCATAATATATTAATCCTTCAACATTTTTACTATATTTTTATACTCGTACATATTTTTAATGTTTCCATAAATAGCTATAGTTGGTTTTGAACTAATTATATGTTTCAATACATCAATTAAATCTTCTTGTTTTATCTTCTCTATTAAATTTATTATTTTCTTCACTGAAACGACTTTATTTCTAAATATTAATGAATTTGCTAACATTTTAGCACGAGAAGATGTCTTTTCTAATTGCATCAATATGGCCGATTTTATAGATATTTTTGCTCTATTGAATTCTTGTTCTGTAATTCCAGATTTTACTATGTTTTTTAATTCTTTAATTATTGATTCTATTGCAAAATTTACTTTTTCTGGATCAGTAGCTAAATATATTTCAAAACTACCAGTTTCATATGTTGAACAATTTGCAGAATATATTGTATAGCACAAACCTTTTTTTTCACGAATATCTTGAAATAATCTTGATGACATGCCGCCACCAAGTATATTGTTAATTATCATGAATTTATATAAGTTTTTGTCTGTACATCCAAGTCCTTTAAAACCAAATAAACATTGTACTTGTTCCAAATCTTTGTTTTTTACAAAATAACCACCCGTATATTTTGCTCTTTCCAATTCTCTTTCACGAGTTTTGTTTATATCATATTGTGATAAATATTTATTTACTATGTTTAATAACTCTTCATGCTTTAAATTTCCTGCACATGTTATAAAAATATTATCTGCTGTGTAGTTATTCTTCACATAATTTACCAAATCTTCGCTTGTAAATTTCTTTATATTTTCTTCTGGACCCAATATTGTCCTTCCGAATGCTTGATTTGAAAATGCTGTTTCGCTATAATAATCAGAAATTATATCATCAGGTGCATCATTTGTCATTGCAATTTCTTGAATAACAACATTTTTTTCTCTTTCTAATTCAGTTTCGTCAAACGTTGAATTGAATACCATATCAGATAAAATTTCAAAAAGATTTTCAGAATATTCCTTCAATACTTTACCATAATATGTGGTAACTTCTTTTGATGTACTTGCATTGAAACTCGCACCTATATTTTCAAAAGCATTAGCTATTTCTTCGGCATTTCTTTTTTTTGTGCCTTTAAACATCATATGTTCAATTAAATGCGAAATTCCATTTAATTCTTGTGTTTCATTTCTACTTCCAACTTTAACACTTATATGTAATGAAACAGTTTCAACATTAGACATATAGTCACTTGCTACTGTAACACCATTTTCTAATTTGGTTACTTTTATCACGATATTCCCTTATTTTGTTCTAACACCAGCTGATATTAAAGAATTTCTAACTTCGTAGAGTGGCAATCCCATAATATTTGAAAATGAACCAACTATTTTTTTTACAAATCCCTGCATTAAACTTTCAAATCTACAAGCGCAACTCGCACCAATTCCTTCCTTAGATTCAACCAATTCTTTTATATCATGTTCACTGAAATGTTTAAAATAAACTTTTGTTCTAATAAGCTTTTTTGTAACTATTACACCATCTTTTGCAACACAAAAAGCTGTTAAAAAATCAACATTTTTACCCGATATAAAATTTAAAATTTCATAAGTATCTTCATCACTTAAGGCTTTTCTTATTATCTTCTTATTTCTTGTTCCAATCGTATCAGCCGTTAATACAACACCTTCCTTATAGGTTTCTAAAACCTTATTACATTTTTCTAAAGCCATTCTTTCTACATAAACTTCCGGAGTTTCTTTTTTTAAAGGCGTTTCATCTATATCTGCCGATGTGACAATATCTGGATTAAAATTTATACTTTTTAAAGAAATTAATCTAATTTTTGATGATGAACCTAAAATGAAATTCATATTATTTTAACCTTCTTGAAATTCTTCCTTTTGTTAAATCATATGGTGTCATCTCAACTTCAACCGAATCACCCTTTAAGATCCTGATTTTATTTTTTCTTATTTTTCCAGATGTGTGTGCCAATATTACAACATCCATATCATTTAACTTAACCCTAAAAATTGTGTTCGGCAGCACTTCTATTACCAAACCTTGCACTGTTATTAAATCTTCTTTCGACATAAAAAATTATTAAACTCTTTCTAATAGAATTATTCACTAAATAAAATAGATGGGCTAAGTGTAAAACAAAAACTTAAATAGTAAATACATTTTATCTCCGCAATTAGTCTATTATTTCATTTAAAATCAGCTGTTCACATTGAAAAATATTGGCATTTATTAATACAATTTCTATTCTTCTTCATATTCAAAACCAGAATTTTCTATTAATCTTTTTGTATCTTCTATATTTTGTCCATCAGCCGTTAAGTAACCGGAGGCAAAAATTGAATTTACTATTTTTAGCATCAAATGCTGTTTATCTTTTATATGTATTTCTCTTCCAGCTGCACATCTAATATCAGCCTGTGGAACAAGTAGTCTTGCCAATGATAAAACTTTCAAACAATATTCTGGCGTTAAATCTTTTGCATTATTTTCAAATGGTGTACCTTTTATAGGTATCAAAAAGTTTATGGGAACAGATTTCGGATTTATTTCTCTAGCATCATACAACATGTCTATAATGTCATCTTGATTTTCACCGATACCAATTATACCGCCGCAACACATTTCAAAACCAATTTCTTTTAACATTTTTATATTATCTATTCTCTGTTGATACGTATGTGTTGTACAAATATTTGGATAGTTTCTTCTGCTTGTATTTAAATTATGATTTATTCTAGAAACACCACTATTGTACAATTTTGTTGCTTGTTCTCTTGTTAAAAATCCTATTGAACAACAAATATCAGTTTTTACTTCTTTTTTCAGATTTTTGAAATATTCACACATTTTATCAACTTGCTGATCAGTGAATTTCAAACCACTAAAACCAACACAATGTCTCTTTACATTTTTTGCTAAGCCAACTTTACCATTATTCAATAATTTATCAAAATCTACTAAACTATATTTTTCTATATTTGCTTTTGATACACATGATTGTGCGCAATATTTACAATCTTGACTACAGTTTCCACTCTTCGCATTTGTTAATATTTGAACACTAACTTTATTACCTTTGTATTTACGTCTTATTTTGTACACATTATCAACTAACTGTTCTATATCTTTATCTGAAAAATTTAATATAAATTCACATTCATCTCTGTCTAATCTTAACCCTTTTAAACTCTTTTCTACTAAATCTTCTATAGAAATCATAAAAAATATTTTTAAATTTTTACAAAAAGTAGTCGAATTTTATGTATCTAAAATAAAAAATCAAATACATCATATTTTATTGGCGTGTTTTTAATGTTGTCGTTCAAATAATTACATCACATTCTTGATTTTATTATTCAATATGACTAGATTATTGTTAGTTTATTAAAAAAAATTGAATTGATAAATGAAAAATAGTTGTTGTTGTAAAAATAAATGCAAAGAGGAAATCAGTACAACTTCAGACAATAATAAAATTTTGAAGAAAAAGACAAAGATTGTTGCTACAATCGGTATGAATTCAGCTACTGAAGACATGCTACAAGCAATGTCTAAAAAAGGTGTTAACATCTTTAGATTAAATTTTTCACACGGTGATCACGCTGAACATAAAGCAAAAATTGACATAATAAGAAAATTTAACCTACCAGGCGCTATATTATTGGATACAAAAGGTCCTGAAATTAGAACAGCTGGTATGGAAGGCAAAACTGAATTAAAAGAAGGTGACAAATTTATAATTACAGTTGCTGACGGAAATTTGTATGAAAAAACTGGCAAGATTGGAGTAAGTTACAAAGAATTTCTAAATGATATTGAAGTTGGAAACAATATAACAATAGATGGTAATCTAATCGCCGAGGCAATTTCCAAAAAAGGTGAAGATATAGAATTTTTGGTTAAAACAGGCTCAACTGTTGTTAGTTCAAAAAGACATATCAACGTACAAGGAAGGCATGTTTCATTACCAACATTAACAGAGAATGATTGGAAAGACATAGATTTTGGTATTGAACAAAAAGTTGATTACATAGCTATGTCTTTTGTAAGAACAGCAAAAGATGTACAAGAAGTAAGGGAGTATTGCGCAAAAGGCGGCCTAAAAGACGTTAAGATTATTTCAAAAATAGAAAACTGCGAAGCAGTAGAAAATCTTGAAGAATTGGTATTAGAATCAGATGGTATAATGATAGCAAGAGGTGATTTAGCATTAGAAGCTGGTTATGCAAAAGTTCCAACAATTCATAAAAGAATAATGGAATTGTGCTCCTTCTACAAAAAGCCAGTTATAGTTGCTACACAAATGATGGCATCAATGGTTACGGAAATCAATCCAACAAGAGCAGAAGTTTCAGATGTAGCTCATGCAGTCTATGAAGGTGCTGATGCTATAATGTTATCCGAAGAAGCAACAAAATCAAAAGACCCTTCACATGTTGTTAACATGATGGCTGATATTGCTCTCGAGGCCGAAAGAGAAACATATGGTGACTGTGATTGTGAAGATGAATGTGATTGCGATGATAACTGTTGTTGTGATTGTCATTTATTAGCTGATGAGATGTTGCCAATTTGCCCAGAAGTACTGGAAGATGTTGATGGAATTGTCATCATAAGCAAAAATTATGACTTAACAAGAGTAATTTCTAATGCTAGAATTCCTTTACCAACATTCTCATTTACAGATAAAGAAACATACAGAAATCAGATGAACTTATTATGGAATGTAAAACCATTCATGATGAATATTACAGATGATTTTGAAGCAAATGTTGCTGAAGCTGAAAAATCAGTTTGCAAAAAATGCGTAAAAACATATTTGTTAATTTCTGAAATGAATGTTAAAGGAAAAATGATTCCAACAATTCAAGTAAGAGAATTGAAGTAGTTTTAGATTCCTTTGCTATTTATACGTGGTGTTGGTTTTGAACTTAGCACCGCGTTTTATTGTCTATGTACTGGATCTTCATTCAAATCCTGTATTTTATGCTTACAAAACTAAGGCTTTATTATTATTTATTGAATTATTTATTAAATATTATTTAGTATTAGATGTTGGCTTTTGGAATCCAACACCTTATAGAAGATAATCAGCAAACAAAAAATATCGGTTTTAATGATTTTGAATTATATAATTCATTAGAAGATCGTGTTAATATCCTTTATAAAAAAGCAAAAACTGACAAAAATACCGTTATTATTTTATCTCCTGTATCGTCCAGTTATGACAAGTTTAAAAATTTTGAAATGCTTAGAAAAATTTTTAAAATTGTATAGATAATCTCAGCTTCTAATTTAGACTAGACTAATTCTAAATTGATAAAATCAGTATGATATTACAATAAAATTTTACGTCAAATATATTTATCTATAACATCTTCAATATCTTTCAGTAATCTTTTTTTGCTTATTTTATCTTTATCAAAGATATTTTCTTCAGTTAAAAATAATTCATATGGTTTAATGTTTAAAACACTGACAATTTTCGAAAGCATATCACTTGATGGGAACTTTTTACATGTTTCTATTAATGCTATGTAGTTAGTTGATGTCTCACAAAGCTCCGCTAATTCAAATTGCGTTATATTTCTACTTTTTCTTAATAATTTCAAATTGTTCGCTAATGTTTCCTGAAAGATATTTTTCATTTTTTAATGTTTAATTGGCACTTTATTGATTAATACCTAAAGTGTGTGTTTAATTAGTTGCTTGACAATTTACTTTTAGTAAATTACTTACTTACTATAAGTAAATTTTATATAAACCAATGAAGAAAAAGAACATTATAATTTATTTAGTATTATTTGGTCTAATCGCAGCATTTATACCATACAAATATATGGTTATCTGTTATTTATTGTTGCTGATAAGTGCGAAAAAGGCTAGAATATTTATTTTGAATTTATATTACAATTTGATCTACTTTACAAAACATTTATCCTCTAGAAATAAGCTTCGTTTATGTAATAAAGATAATAGGAAAGAAAAAATAATAGTCAGCTTAACAACATATAGTAAAAGAATAAAAACTGTATTTTTGGCTATAGAATCAATTTTTGAACAGGAAGTTAAACCTGATAAAATAGTATTATGGTTAAACAAAGATGAATTCATGGTTGATAATTTACCAAAAACTTTAAAGAAACAAATAAAACAAGGACTAGAGATAGATTTTTACAATAATATAAAATCATATAAAAAAATAGTACCAAGTTTAAAAAAATATCCAAATGATATTATTATAACCATAGATGATGATATATTATATAAAAAGGATTTTATAAAAAATTTATATGATTCCTATTTAACCAATAAAAATGCTATTCATTGTAATTATCTATTCAAATTTTTGAATGAAAAACTATTACCAACAGCAAACGTAAGAGATATAAAGTATTCATTTAATTATACCTGTACTGGTGGTGGTGTCTTATTTCCTCCACATATTTTACCAAATGATATTTTTAATGAAGAATTGTTTACAAATCTAGCACCAACTCACGATGATATATTTATATCTGTTTTATTATATAAACAAAATACAAAAATAATTATATATACTATACAAAGCTAATACAAAAAAGAATGATATTAAATACACAAAGTATAGGGTTATTTAAAGAAAATTATATAAAGAATATGACAAAAGTTCAATTAATAAATTTATTAAATCATTATAAAATTATATTAAAAGAAGTATAAATAATTTTATTCCAAAATTGGTTTATAATCCATAAAAATCTAATAATACTTTATGAGATATATTGGGTCTCCGAATCTAACGCCCAATGTTAGCAAATAATATTCAAGCAAAACTATTTTATTTAACAAATAGTAAAATGTTAGTTTTGAAAGCATTGAGTGCTAGGTATCCGACCCAGCACTTCGCGTAAAGTCATCATTCTGAACTTGTTTCAGAATCAATAAAGTAAATATAATATTCAATTAATACTGAATTAAATTTGGTATGATATATTTTCTATCATTTTCAAGCAACCAGTCGCCATTTTAGGGCACTTTCTACCAAAAAATGAGATATTCTAATAAAAATTTTTTGATGAAATAGTATTACTTCAATAGTTCATATTTGAATAATTTATCTTGAATGTAATCTTTATAATAATACTTCAATTGACCTCTTAATGAATCTATTTCAGTATTTAATTCAATATATTCATAATTAACTTTTTCTTTTATTTTGCGATAATTTTCTTCATTTGAAAATACCTTATTACCGTTTTTATCATATTTAAAGCAAGTATTTAACTCAGTATCAACTTGGTATAAACCGTACGTAAATTTAGATTTATAATTTTTTGTTTTTTGTGCTTTGTCTAAAATATTTTTCCATATTTTAAACAAATTTTCCTCATAATCATTTAAGACAAAATTTTTTAAATCACTATCTGCAACAGTATTTTGATAAAAACATAACTCATTTCTGTAAAATTTCCCATCATTATTATTAAAGGAAATACATTTGTTTTGTCTACATAAACAAGTGTAAATTAAGCAAGATTTTAATAAATCAATATCTTTTAAATATTCTTCACCTTTATCAGCTGTTGTAAAATATACATCTTTTTCATACCAATTTTCTTGTGGAAATAATTTTGCACAAAATAGGGGAAGTTTTGAAATATAATTATCTTTTGAAATCATTTTTCCATGTGGGGAATATGCTTCGGCACCAACAGGAATAGTTGTTAATGTTACACTATTATTGTCTAGATTAAAACTGCTGGCTCTTAAATAAGCTATATCATTATATAAATAAAAACAACTTCCATGGCCTTTTATTTCTTCTCTTGTTCTCGTAAGACCAACACTATTACTATCAAGATTAAAACCACTTAAATTAATGTTTGCTATGTAATTACTGTTTTTTCTTTTATCAAAGTACATTTCACTAAATAAACGATACACTTTTCTGATACAGATATTTTTAATATATTCTAGTTTTCCTTGATTTACTTGTTCTTGAATATCTTCAATATTTTTATTCAAAATAATATCATATATTTGTAAATTAAATTCTTCATGTTTTTTATCTATATTTTGCCATAATATACAGGATATTGAAGAA
Organism: uncultured Rickettsiales bacterium; assembly: GCA_934725005.1. Next base: position 10,459 of record CAKVBE010000013.1, read on the forward strand.
GGAGAAGCATGAAAATGTTTCCTGTTAAATAAGTAACCATTAATAAATGTTTTATTACATAAGTTGCAAGATTTAAAATATTTTACTGGACTAAAAAGTATGTAACTATCTGTAGGTTGTCTTAAATAGTACTTAAAACCGGAATATATAAATAAATTAGATAGATCATTTAATATAGCTCCTTTTACACTTTTTGACATTTCCATTTTAACAAAATTTGTAAAACCTTTTTTTGCTGTTCCATTTGAATTTGTTGTCATATCTCTATATGGCGGATTTTCAAATAAAATAATTGTAATCTTTGGGTCATTTATAATATTTTGCAGATATTCATTTTTTATATAATCTCTACTTAAAGCATCAGCATTTACAATAAAACCATCTCTAAATTTTATATCATTTTCAATTGGTGGAATTATATATCTAACTTTATCACCTAGTCTTTCAATCAGCACTTTATATTCATAACACTCATAAGTTGATAGGACACAGTGTGATAATTCATCTTCGGTTAAACAGATTTCTAAATTTCCAGTCCCAGCACATCTGTCAAGTATAATATAATCATTTCCACTAGGAACATTTTTTATTGCTATTCTAACTAATTCAATTGCTTTTTGGCAATATGGTAATGGTGTATAAAAGGCTCCAGTTTCTTTTTTTCTTTTTTTATCATTTAATACATCCATTAAATATTTAAACTTTTCATTTGTCTTTTCTTCATATGGATATATAAAATCCTTAAAACAGCATGGAACTCTTATTTCGCCAATACTTTTAAATAAATCATCATCACTACCAATAAAACTTCCTTTTGAAGAATTTGGATAAGTATTATAAAATCTTTTTGCCCAACCAAGGATACAATTTTCATCAATATGTATCTTGGTATATTCTTTAGTTCTTAAAATTTCTATTAATCTTGATTTACCACTATCTGTATTAAAAAATATTCTTTCTGGTTCAATATTGTTGATATTTAAGAAATTATTATTGTTTTTACTACTCGCCCCAATATATAATTTTTCAATATCATCTAAAAAATCATTTGAATTAAATTTATATACTGTATCCTGTATTAAATCAATCAATAAAATATTTTTTGGTACACTTTGACCATTGATTCTCATTTTTGATAAATATTTTATTGCTTGAAATAAAGTAGTATTTAGATTATTTATTGTTTTTTTAAACTCTAATATATTTCCACCAATTATGCCATCAGAGCAAGGACAAATTTCCAAAATATCGTTGAGCTCTTTATCTTTGAAATCGGGAATATACCTTTTGTAGCTTTCAAAAAATAATCTTTGCCCCTCTCTTTCATCTTTGATTTTCATTTTATACTATAAATCGTTTAGTATTTTTTAAAAAATACTTTAAACTTGTAATTTTTAATAATCAATTACAATTATATAGTATAGACAACCAACTGCAAACTTGTACTTTACAATCAAATTGTCTTATTTAGTAACAGATGGAAAAAAAGTTTCTAAAAAAGTTGGGTGAAAGAATTAAAAAGATAAGAAAAGAAAAAAATATTTCACAAGAATATATATCTTTACAAACAGGTATAAGTATGAATACAATTTCTTGCATAGAGTTAGGTAAAACTTCAGCAAAAATAGATACAATTAATAAAATAGCAAAAATATTAGGTGTAAAATTGAACGATTTGTTTCTCTGTGAACAAAACACATCGAAAGATGAAAATAATTCTCTATATATAACGAAAAAACTATCTAATTTAGGTCAAAAAGAACTCATAAAAATAAATAAAATAATAGATATATTTTTAGAATAAAAAACTAATAACTTAAAAAGTTATCTTCTGCAATATGTTAAGTTTCTGAACTCAATACATGATACTAACAAATAGTATTTCAGTATATAAATTTGAACAATATTAATTTTATTGTAATATGAATCATATTTCGTATAAATATACTGTTTTAACTCTAAACAAAGAAATAGTTCACATGAAAATAATTATTTTTTATTATATTTTTATTATTTTGTAATAATGCTTTCTCTGCAAAACATGATTGTAAACTAATTGAATTTGATTTTTTAAATCATGAAGATGAAAGAAAAAAAATAATTGATTCTGAAGATTTATACATTATCTATTACAAGTTTTATCGGTTTAGATTCTATTCTCTAAATAAAAATACTTAGCATAAACTATAAACTTAGTATCCAATTTTTGCAGAATTATATTAAACACATAATATATTGATTGTTTAGTTAATACATAAAACATTACATGCGAATTTAGGAGTCCATATTTCATTCAAAATACATGATTTATATGTTAAAATGTCATGCCTATTTAGAAAATTAAATCAAAACAAAAGCAAAAATAATAATTGTTTAATATAGATCTAATACATTTGATTTAAGTTTACACTGATAATTTCAATTGATTGAATCAATACTTGGGCATTGGTTTAAATTATTTAAAGATTATACAAAGCAATAATATATTAATAATTTATCGCAAGAAGAATAATTAAGTATTGCATTACGTAATCAATATTAATTGCAAAAAAATTTTCCTCAATAAATCATAAAATAAGGACTAAATCTAAATGGATATCAGCAACAGACAAAAACTAGTAATAATAGAAGTACTTATAATCTACTATCAAGCAAGAATTTGATGACAACACTCTACAAAACAATAAAAAGAAAAAACTACGAGATGACGTGTTTAGTAGTGAATATAAAAAAATAATAACAAAGATGATAGCTTTATATATTGAAATGGAAATTAATCCGAAGATTAAAATCAATCTCTTTAAAGGAGGTAATCCAGCCGCAGGTTCCCCTACGGCTACCTTGTTACGACTTAACCCCAGTCACTCCCCCTACCGTGTTAGACTGCCTCCATTGCTGGTTAGCTCATCTAATTCAGGCAAAGAGAACTTCCATGGTTTGACGGGCGGTGTGTACAAGACCCGAGAACGTATTCACCGTAGCGTGCTGATCTACGATTACTAGCGATTCCAACTTCATGCAGGCGAGTTGCAGCCTGCAATCCGAACTGAGAGAGCTTTTGGAGATTTGCTCAGGGTCGCCCCATTGCTTCTTTTTGTAACTCCCATTGTAACATATGTGTAGCCCAACCCATAAGGGCCGTGATGACCTGACATCATCCTCATCTTCCTTTGGTTTATCACCAACAGTCCCATTATAGTTCCCAGCATAACCTGTTGGCAAATAATGGTGAGGGTTGCGCTCGTTAAAGGACTTAACCTAACATCTCACGACACGAGCTGACGACGGCCATGCAACACCTGTCACCGATCCAGCCGAACTGACAAATTCATCTCTGAATTCTATGATCGGGATGTCAAGGGTTGGTAAGGTTTTTCGTGGACTATCGAATTAAACCACGTGTTCCACCGCTTGTGCGGGTCCCCGTCAATTCCTTTAAGTTTTAGCCTTGCGGCCGTAATCCTCAGGCGGAGTACTTAACGCGTTAGCTTTAGCACCCAGATTAAAAATCCAGACACTTAGTACTCATCGTTTACTGTGTGGACTACCAGGGTATCTAATCCTGTTTGCTCCCCACACCTTCGTGTATCAGCGTCAGTTATGACCAAGATAGCCGTCTTCACCACCGGTGTTCCTCTTAATATCTACGGATTTTACCCCTACACTAAGAATTCCGCCATCGCCTATCATACTCTAGTCAGGTAGTATCAACTGTAGTTCCCAAGTTGAGCTTGGGGCTTTCACAACTGACTGGCCTAACCGCCTACACACGCTTTACGCCCAGTAATTCCGAACAACGCTTGCACCCTTCGTATTACCGCGGCTGCTGGCACGAAGTTAGCCGGTGCTTTTTCTGTAGGTACCGTCATTATCTTTCCTACTAAAAGGACTTTACAACCCGAAGGCCTTCATCGTCCACGCGGTATTGCTGGATCAGGCTTTCGCCCATTGTCCAATATTCCCCACTGCTGCCTCCCGTAGGAGTTTGGGCCGTGTCGCAGTCC
>CAKVBE010000014.1 GCA_934725005.1 uncultured Rickettsiales bacterium
TGCTGCTCTTGATAGATTACCTTCTTCTACAACTCTACAAAAACCTTTTAATGGTTGAATTATATTAGTTCTATATAACTTTGCCACATTGTTTTCTAATGCGGATAAACCATCTAGATTTTCTTTATGTTTCTGCCTCATTTTAAAACTAAGCCTCCAAAAAACAAATTTATAAAACAGTATAAAATATTATTATACTAAACATACCGAGTAACTGATTACTGGCTTCTTTATTGTTTGCAATTGTTAATTGCAATTTTTTACAAAAAAATGTTAATTTTAAGATAAAAATAAAACAAAAAAAATTATTAATACAATTTGTTGTTCTTTTTTAAAACAACTTTAACAAACATATATTATAAAAGTCAAAAAGCCCATATAACACCTCTGCAACATGTTAAGTTTCTTAATTTAGCACTCATTGTTTTCGAAAGTCGATTAATTATATAATTTAGTAAATAGCAAAATTAGTTCTGTAAATAGTTGGTACGGGATTCGGAGATCCCGTGCCTCGCAGATTCTTAATCCACATCAATGATGTAAAAGGCTTTGCTGTTTATTACTTCTCTAGATCCTTTCTATCTTGAGATATGATGTTGGCTCGTTTAGTATCGTCCCAATATTTTATTTCTATATTTTACTGCTTTTTCTTTATCTAAGAGACCATTTCTCGACATACTAAAACTTTTCCCATTTGAAACGATTATGTGATCTATTAATCTCATATCAAGCATTTTTAATAATTCTTGAAGATTAATCGTTAAATCTATGTCACCAACAGATGGATTTGGATCACCTGATGGATGATTATGTGTTAAAATAATATTATGACATGAATATTGTGTAGCTTTTGATACTAAAATATTTTTGTATAATTTAACTTCTGTCGCATTTCCGCTACCCAAAAATTCTTCTTTTTTTAACTCAAGTTTTGAATTTAAGAATAGAACCTTAATTTTTTCAACGTTTTCATTTCCTATAATTGACACACAATATTTTTCTATACTACTCAGATTGTCCAGTTTTATAATTTTATTTGTAATTTTGCTCTTTAGTATTCGATTAACTATTTCTTTCACACATTTTATGCTAACAGCATTTGCCAATCCAACATTATTAAATGTTTTTAGTTCAGAAATATTCGTATCAAATAAATCAGATAAATTTTTATATTGATTTAAGAGCTGCTTAGCCATGGTTCTCGTATCCTTTCTTGCATTTGATGCGAACAGAACCATCTCTAATAGTTCATAATCATCTAGTGCCTCAGGAGAAATTAAAAATTTTTCTCTCAACCTTTGTCTATGACCAACTCTTAAATCTTTTAGCATGATTATATACTATAAAGTAAATATTTCACAACCATCTTTCGTTACACCCATAGTGTGTTCATACTGAGCTGATAAGCTTTTATCTTTTGTTGTTGTTGTCCAACCGTCTAACTTGCTTATAAGTACTCGCCAATCACCAGTATTAACCATTGGTTCAATCGTAAATACCATTCCTTCCTTTATTTCAGGTCCTTGTCCTCTTCTTCCAAAATGTGGTACATTTGGTTCATCATGAAATACTTTTCCGGTTCCATGTCCACAAAAATCTCTAACCACAGAATATCCTTGTGCCTCAACATATTTCTGAATTGCAAAACCTATATCACCTATAGTATTTCCAATTTTTACTTCTTTTATTCCGATTTCTAGCGCTTCCTTTGTAACATCACATAATCTTTTCGCTTTTATAGATGGTTTTCCGACAAAATACATTCTACTCGTATCACCATAATATCCATCTAGTATAACTGTAATATCTATGTTCAGTATATCGCCATCCTTTAATATTTTTGCATAACTTGGTATTCCATGACATACAACATGATTTACAGATATGCATGTTGATTTTGGGAATCCGTTATAATTTAGTGGCGCAGGCACGGCGCCATGTTCTATTATGTATTTATGGCATAAGTCATCAAGATAACCAGTAGATACACCAACCTCCACAAATGGTTCTATATAATCCAACACATTCTTTGCTAATTTTCCAGCTTTTCTTAACCCAATAAAATCTGCTTCGCTATAAATCTTTATTGTCATTCTAATATCTTAATTCCATTAGTACTTAGTAAATATACATGTATTTATATTTTTTTCAATAAAATAAGTTGTTTATTTAAGCAAAATTTATCTTTAAAATTTCAGTATGATATAATCTTTTTACAAAGTGCTGGATTTACAAATCTAACACATTACAAAACACGAAATTTGAAAATTAATTTATTAAATATTTTCTTGATTTATTCTGAAGCTAAAATAAATTTTTGTACAGATGCGATGATCCTATGACAAAGGGGAGCAAAAGGAAGAAAAGATATAATCCTAGTAGAACCTTTCGGGCAAGCCCGTTACAGCTTATAATGAGTGAATTGGTATATTCAATTTCTAAAGCAAGGTGGCACCACGAGCGAAATCTCGTCCTTGTAAATTAATTAAAAATTATGAGTATTATGCTAAGAACACATAGATGTGATGAGTTAAACAAAAGCAACCTAGGTCAAAAAGTAAGACTTGGTGGTTGGATTAATTCTATAAGAGATCATGGAAGTTTGATTTTTATTGATCTTAGGGATAATTATGGTATTACACAGTGTGTAATAGATAGTGAAAAAAATAAGGATTTATTAGAACTTGCTTCTAAATTAAAGCTAGAATATGTATTATTCGTTGATGGTACTGTTGTAGCAAGAGATGAAAATACAATAAATTATGATATATCTACAGGTGAAATAGAAATTGATATAGAAAATATTGAAATTGAAAGTACATCAGAACAAATTCCTATGCAGGTTGCTGATGAAACAGCAAATTATCCTGATGATTTAAGGTTTAAATATAGATATTTAGACTTGAGAACAAAGAAAATGCACAGAAATATTCATTTAAGATCTGATGTTATAAGATTTTTAAGAGAACAAATGTGGGAACAGGATTTTAGAGAATTTCAAACACCGATTTTGACAGTTTCTTCACCAGAAGGAGCAAGAGATTTTTTAGTTCCAAGTAGAATACATCCAGGAAAATTTTATGCTTTGCCACAAGCACCACAACAATTTAAGCAATTGTTAATGGTCGGTGGATTTGATAAATATTTCCAGATAGCACCATGCTTTAGAGATGAAGGAACAAGAGCTGATAGAGTTTTAGAATTTTATCAATTAGATATGGAAATGAGCTTTGTTGAGCAAGAAGATATTTTCAATATAATGGAAAAAGTTATGTATAATATGTTCACAAAGTTTTCAAATAGAAAAGTTTCAGAACCACATTTTGTACACATACCATTTAGGGAATCGATGCTAAAATATGGTACAGATAAGCCAGATTTGAGAAATCCATTAATAATAGCTGATGTGACAGAAATATTTAAAGGTTCAGATTTTTCTGTTTTTGCAAAGGCAATTGAAAATAAAGCCGTAGTTAGAGCAATTCCCGCAACAAATGTTGTTGAAAAACCTAGAAGCTTTTTTGATAAAATGGTTGATTTTGCTATTTCAGAAGGAGCAAAAGGACTTGGTTATATAGTATTCGATAAAGATGGAAATGCAAAAGGACCTGTTGCAAAATTCTTAGATGAGGGAAGAATTAATAAAATTAAAGAAACAGTAAAATTGAATAATGGTGATGCTGTATTCTTCTCTTGTGCGCAAGAAAATGAAGCCGCAAAATTAGCTGGAAAAGTAAGAATCAAATTAGGTCAAGAATTAGATTTAATAAATAAAGAGGAATATAAATTCTGTTGGATAGTTGATTTTCCATTATTTGAAATTAACGAAGAAACTGGAAAATTAGATTTTGCACATAATCCATTTTCATTACCAAAAGGTGGTATAAAAGCATTTGACACTGATGATTTATTAAGCATAACATGCAATCAATTCGATTGTGTATGTAACGGTTACGAGATATGTAGCGGTGCCATCAGAAACCATAAACCAGAAATAATGTATAAATCATTTAGTCTTGTAGGTTACTCAAAAGAGGTAGTTGATCAAAGATTTAGTGGTATGATTAATGCATTCAAGTTTGGTGCTCCTCCTCACGGTGGTTGTGCATTTGGTATTGATAGATTAATTATGTTATTATTAGATGAAGCAAATTTAAGAGAGGTTATAGCATTTCCACCAAACGGAAAAGGTATGGACCTAATGATGGGCGCACCATCTTATGTCGAACCTGAACAATTAAGAGAATTAAATATTGAGCTTTCAAAAAAAGCAAAAGATTTAATGGAAAAAGAAATTAATAAAAAAGATTAAACAATTAGAATTGTGTTCAGTTATATACTGAACACATATTTATTTGATTTTTACACATTTAACATATGTGTTATAGACATTTTTTCATAGATAATTAAAAAAACTATCGTTAATTCTTTCCCATTCCTAAGAAGAAACGTCAACAAAGTTGACAAACAGGAGCTTAGATAATATAAGATTGGACTTGTTTTAAAATTCATAAATAAATTATTACAGATCTTGAACTTATATTCAAATGTTTTAAAACTATAAGTGCATATGGCTTCTTGGATGTTATCAAATGCAATGAATAGCATATAAACAGAGGACACATATATTTTCCCAAGAAGCCTTCCATATTAATTTACTGACTTCCTAACAGTCTCCCATACTAATACACCGCTTTTTTACGGTGCTTTCATTACTTATCTCCATAAGCGTGAGTTATGTTTGCTCACAGTATTATATGATTTACTATTGCAATTAAAAAGCAAATTAATAATATGTCATAAATGTTATTAATTTTATCTTAAAAGGACATAATAAACCATGAACAACAACGAATCAAAAAATACAGATATTTATTTCTATTATAAAAAAGACAGACTTAATCAATTAAGAGGTTTTTGTACAACAGTACAAAATAATTGTATCGCGAAAGAAGCAGCAAAAAAACTTGGTATAGAACCAGCTGCGGTTAGTAAACAAATACAAGCATTAGAAAGAGATATAGGTATAACACTAATTGATAGAACAAAAAGTACTAGAATTTCACTTACAGAAGAAGGTAAAAAATTTTACGAATCTGCTGTTATTTGTCTCCAACAAATTGACGATTTATTTAAGAATTACAATAAAAATTTGAAAGACGAAGAGGAAAAGAAATTAATAATTGGTACCAACTCATTTATTTTAAATAAAATTGTTAGTACTTTGACTAGATTTAAAAAAGACTATAATGAAGTTAAAATAAAAATTGTATTTTTTGATAATGAAACTTCATTAAAATCCGTTGCTGATAAACAAATTGACATTTTCATATCTAGTATGGAGAAAAACGAAAAATTAGACAACCAACTAGATTTTATAGAATTAGTTGATTATACACCATATTGGATACTTTGGAAAGGTCATCCTTTAGAAAATAAAAAAGTATTAACAAAAGAAGATATTCTGAATACAACAATGTGTTTTGACAAAAACAATATATCTTTGGAATCACTAAGAGTTTTTTTAAAAACTTATGATATGAAAACTTTGATTGATATTAGTAATGCTAGTGTTGATACTTACAAAACCCTAATTAAAAACAAATTTGGAATTACTTTAATTTTTGATGCCTTTTTGACAGAAGAAGATAGTAAGTATTTTGTTTTTAAAAATGCTACAAATTTATTTCCTTCTGGTAAGTACGGTTGTTTTGTAAACAAATTTTGCAAAAGCATTACAAAAAAGTTTATTAACTACTTAATTGAAGACAGTAAAAAAACATTCAATTGTGATTTTATAATTAAAAACCATCAATAATGGTTATCTGCTCATATTTTAAAAGCCCTTGTAAACCACAATTTAAGTAAGATTGTCCCACTTTATTATGCACAAAGTGTTTTCCTTTATATATTAAAAAATGTGGTTGTGTTTTTCCATGATAGTATATATTCAAATTATTGTTTGTATCAGTGGAACTTAAAATAATTGCAGGTATTGTTTCGTCCATTAAATATTTTTTACTCTGTTGAATAAATAAATCTTTATATTTTGGAGTTTCTCCCCTTTTATCAAGCCTATTATAAAACGATTCTGCTTCATATGTATAGCATCTATCAACAGAAGAACAATTTTCATCATGGATCATTTTAAAAAAAAGTTCTTCTATTTTTTTATACTCTGGTTGGTTATACCAGTACCCATAGCAAATATATTCCAATTTTGGTGTATTATCTGTTTCTTCAAAAATAGTTGTTATATCATCTCCTATATAAAAATCTTTTGTAAGAACTTTTTCATCAGAAAATAAATTAAAAGCATCTATATTATCTTTAAACCAATCCTTACCTTCTTGCTTACCTTCTTTATAAGATATTTCTTCAAATTGTTTTCTTATTTCTAAAGGTATTAACTCTTCTTGATCTATATTGTGTTCATCAAAATATTTTGCACAATGTCTGTAATAGAACATGTGTCTATTTAATGTATCACCCAAAAATAAACTTAATTTATTAACTTTGAATTTTTCTGGTTTACCATAAATATTCCAAATAATTTCTTTACCTTTTATTAATCTTTTTAAATCCAATACTATTTTTTTTAGGTTATCTCCAATGTAATAATCTTTTTCTAGACTAACCAATAAATACAGATTAACATTATCTATATTGCTATTGTAAAGTTCATGCAAAATTTTATCTAAATTTAAATATTGAAAGTTTGTATTCGTGCCCATTTTTTTGTTTTAATAATATCAAATTGTCTTTATAATCAAATAAATATGATATTTTTACATTAATTAATTATTAATCAACTGTTTTTAATTGCGACTTTGTTTTACCTAATTATTTGCAAAATTTAATTCTTATTATTATCTGAACTATTATGTTTAAATATAATTTCTCAGTCATATATATCGAATTAAAGACTAAATATTGCATACAAAGTAAAAAATTTATACCTCCCAAAAATTGTATAAGAAACTGTCATTCTGAATTTGATTCAGAATCTAAAAATAAGTAAAAAATTTACTTGATGCTGAATTAAATTCAACATATTATTTTCAACAATTTTTTAAGCACCCAATCGCCAGCAAAGCTTGCGCTTCCCATCAAAAATTGGAAGGATTAAAGAATAACAACCGATAAAATCACCGTGAAGTAAAAAAAAATCTAGAAAATAACGATGTTTCAAAAAAAATTAACCTTCCTCAAAAATTCTTTATTCATAGTTTTTTCAAATAAAAAATTATTTCATGGCAACATTTTTATTTTCTACAGCTCTAAACAGTATAAATTCCAAAAAAAACTCGATTATAAACACTTTCAATAATTCTCCATTTAGCTATTTTTTTAATGATAAAAACAGTTGGAAAGATGATAAGATAAAAAATAAATTAGGTGAACTGAGTATTCAAACATCAACATATAATAAAGTGATTCCAAATATTTATGGAACGGTCAAACTTGCTGGAAATGTTATATGGTTAAGTGAAGTTAAAGAGATAAAACAGGAATATGTAAATACAATAAAAACTGGTAAAAATAGTAAAATAAGTCAAAACAATGTTGTCTATTATTATTTTATAAGTGTTGCAATAGCCATATGTAAAGGAGAGGTTGAGAAAATTGAAAAAGTTTGGGCAGATAATGAACTTGTAGATTTGAATAATTTTTCACATAGGATATATTATGGTACATCGACACAGGAACCAGATAGTTTAATACAATCAATCGAAGGTATTAATAAAACTTGTGCCTATAGGGATATTTGTTACATAGTGTTTGAAAATTTTTCGTTAAGTAATTATGGAAATAGATTGCCAAATTTTACATTTGAAGTAAAAAGAAAAAATTTATATGATAAAAACGATAAAAATCTTCTAGAAAATAAAATTACTGGAATAAATTTAATTCCGGCTTGTGGTGAATTTGTTTATTCAACAACGGTTCAAAGTAAAATAAAAAGTTATACAGATGGTTACAATGAGTTAAATTGTAATGAGAGAGAAAGAATAAATCAAAACAATAATGATGGAAAAGCTGACTGTTTAGTATCGTTAGATAATTTAAAAAATACATTACCAAATTGTAAATGGATTTCCGTGGTGGTTTCTTGGTTTGGAAGTGATTTAGATATATCTAAATGTGAAATAAAGCCAAAAGTCGAATATAATTTTGATGGTTATGATTTTATAACTTCAACATTACCTGATACTTGGTATGTTGGAAAATGGAATAGAAATAATGCAGAAGTTGTCGGAAAATATAATAACGGAAATATAAGATATGGTGGTACGCCAAGTGATAATAGTGTAATAGAATTATTAACAGAATTAAAAAACAAAGGATATAAAATTGTATTATATCCCATGATTTTTATGGATATTGATAATAAATCCTGGAGAGGCTATTTAACTGGAAAAAGTAACGATATAAATTCATTTTTTACAAAAACAAATGGTTATAATGAATTTATTTTACATTATGCTGAATTATCAAAAAATTACGTAGATGCTTTTATAATAGGTTCAGAATTAAAAGGAATAACTAGTATAAATGATGGAAATGGAAATTTTTATGGTGTTGATAATTTAATAAATCTTGCAAAGTTAACTAAGCAAATTGTTAATAATAACAATGTAAAAATTAGTTATGCATCTGACTGGTCGGAATATCATCATACAGAGGCTGGTTGGTATAATCTGGATGATTTATGGAGTAGTGAATACATTGATTTTATTGGAATAGATGCATACTTTCCATTAACAAACTTAAAACAAGAAAATATATCAAAAAACGATATAATAAATGGTTGGTCTAGTAGTGAATTTTATGATTATTATTATGATAATAATGGTAATAAAAATAGTTTAGAACCGCAATATGCAATCAAAAATATAAATTATTGGTGGTCAAATAAGCATATAAATCCTAATGGTGTTCAAACATCATGGGTACCAAAAAGTAAGAAAATATGGTTTACTGAATATGGTTTTGCATCGGTTGACGGAACCACGAATGAACCATCTAAATTTTATGACAAAAATTCAATTGATGGCGGTTTTCCAAAATTATCAGATGGAATTAGTGATTTTTATTATCAGAGAATGGCATTAGAAGCATCAGAAGAAGCGTTTAAAAGTTTTGAATTTTTAGAAGAAAAATTTGTATGGTGTTGGGATGCAAGACCGTATCCATATTTTCCAAGTCTAAAAAATATTTGGAGCGATGCAGATTCATGGAAATATGGACATTGGATAAATGGAAAAATGGGAATAGTTTATGCTGAAATGCTTATAAAACAATTATTTTTAGATGCTGGGTTAAGTACTGATTTAATAGGTAAAGTTGATATAGATGAAAATATTAATGGTATAGCTATAAATACGGATTCATCTCTCCAAGAGATTTTAAATTTACTGAAAAAAACTTATTTTTTTGATTTTATAGAAAGTAATGGAAAGTTCAATTTTATTTCTAATTCTTTAAATACAGATGTAACTGATATAAATACGGACGAGTTAATTATTCAAAATGAAAAATATATTTCATTAGCATCAACTCCATCAAGTGATTTACCAAATAAAGTTAATGTAAATTTTCTTGATATAAATAATGGATATGATAGTACAATAGTTTATTCTAGTAGAGAAAATAACTTATCAAATAAAATTGATACAATAACATTACCAATAGTTTTAGATGAAATAAAAGCAAAAAGAATTTCAGAAATTTATTTATACTCTTCTTGGTTAGAAAAAAACGTTTTTGAATTTATTTTACCAATAAAATACATATTTTTAGAAGTTGGCGATAAAATAAGATTATATAAGAATAATACAATTTTGGTATTAAAAATAGTTAAATTGGACATATTAAATGATTTTATCATAAACATAAAAGCCATACAATTTGATAATTCCATATACAAGACAAATATAAAAAGTAGTAATGAAAATTATATTACACAGCTGTTAGAAAGCATAGGTGCAACAAATTTACAAATTTTTGAATTACCAGCATTAAATAATGAAACGCTAAACAATCCATATTTATTTTTTGCAATTAATGGAATAGAAAATGGATGGAAAGGTGCAAATTTATACTATTCAGAAAATAATAATGATTATAATTTAATAGAGTCAAAAAATGAAAATTCTATTTATGGTATCGTGTTAAATGAATTAAAACCATCAAGACCATATTATTTTGATTTGGAAAATAAAATTAATATCATGTTTCATTCAGGAATAGATGAAAATTTATTAAATAGTATAGATTACAATAGTTTATATAATCAAAATAATTTAGCATTATTGGGTAATGAAATTATTCAATTTAAAGACATTTTACTAAATGAGGACGGCACATATACACTAAAAAATTTATTAAGAGGATTATTTGGTACAGAAGAATACATTAATAATCATTCTATTGGTGACAGATTCATTTTATTAAAAAAATCAGAATTGATTGAGTATAAATTAGATATATCAAAATTACAAAATAAATTAAAATTTAAAGCCGTTAGTTTTGGAAATGATTTATTAACTACAGATTCAAATGAATTTATAATAAATGGCAAAAACTTAAAACCGTTAAAAATTAGTCATTTAAGAAAAATTATAAATTCTGATAAATCAATTACTATAAAATGGAATAGAATTGATCGTGGTATACAAAATTGGAATGATAACATTGATAGCATTTTATCAGAAACAGAAGAGAAATACTGTATAAAATATTATGATGAAAACAACAATATTCTTAATACTTTTCATTCAAACAAACAAGAGCATAATATAAACAATCAAATCCCTTATAAAATTTCTGTTTGTCAAGTAAATAGTTTTGGTTTTGGTGAAGAAAGGTGGTGTACTGTGTAGTTCATAATATTATTTTAATTATTTAAATGGGATTATTTAATGATTTACATGCTTTTTAATTTTATATCGAAAATTATTAGCTAAAAAATATATTGACGAATAATAAATTAGGTTTATTTAAGCTGATGACTCAACCGCGAGTTGTTTAATTATTAACTATACTAAGAGGTTTTCTATGATTATTAATAATGTGCAGTGTCCAAAAAATTTTGACGAAAATGTTGTTGTTTTGGAAATGAAGGGCTTTGAACATGCCGATAAGATAATCAATACTGTGGGTGATTGTCCATCTAATTGTGGTTGTAATTGTAATTGCGGTCGTCCGTTACACTACAACGATTTAGATATTGATGATTTGCTCAAAGAAATATACTCATCTTACTCAGACTAAGGTTGTATTTTTCGATTGTTTTGTTATTCTTTTTTGAAAAACAGAGTAAACTGTGCAACATTTTGATTTTTTTATATCGAAAAATTTTGAAAAGCAAATTTTGCTAGATATGTTCAAAAATGATAAAACAAAGACGATTAAAAATAGAGCAAGACAATATAAGTTTCCAGTAAAACTAGCAAAGGACATAGCTAGGATTTCTGGAAACGAGTGCGAAGAAAAGCTGGAACGTTTTTTAAATGTATCTTATGAGAGAGATGCAAAGAGAATGGTCAACTGTCTTAGCATTTTTAAATCTTATTGGGATAAGAATGGTGGTCATTATTTTTATAAGTTAGAAAATTTTTTTGAGAAGAATATTGAACAATACGAAGTACTTTTATCTAGGTATGTTGCCGGTACTTCTGATTGGTATGGGAATCATATATGTACGAATATTTTTTCATTAAAATGGAAAAAGTATTGTAACCATAATTATTGTTTACTCTATGAAGTTGTTTTGTCTGAGGTCTTTAAAACTATAAGAAAATTAAGGTCCGTTGATGAATTATCAGATAATAATGTTTGGATTTTATCAGAATTATCAAGTTTTGTTATATTACATAGGTTATTTGATGAATTTAATTTTATTAAAAAAACGTATTATGAACAAGTTGATGTTTTATTGGATAAAGCATATTTAATTTTTGATAATTCAAATGGAATTAATGATTTTCTAAAAAGAATAATAAGTATTAATTTTATTAACTAAACTTACATATATTTATGTTTTTGTCTAAATTTACAAGTAAACTAAAGATTTACAATAATTATGTTGTTTTTAATAACTTATTGTTTAAGCCAATTGTTTTAAGTGAAGAGAAAATAAATAGTTTGTATGATGGAAAGTTTGATTGTTTTAATGATAAAGAAATACGACTTTTAACTGAAAATGGCATCATAGTAAGCAATAAAGTTCAGGATGAAAACGCTTTAAAAACATTGAAAGATAGAGTTGCAAATATTTGTAACAAACACGTAAGTATTCTTTATATTATTCCGGTTATGGGATGTAATTTATGTTGTAAATATTGTTTTATAGGAAAGATAAAAAATAATACCACAGAAGCCATGTCAGATGAAACAATTAAAAATACTATTGAAAAATTTTCTGAACATTTGAAAAAAAACAATTTAAACGGTAATATTATATTTTATGGGGGAGAACCAACTTTAAGGCTAGATATTCTAAAAAAGTTTTGCGATTATATAAACGTTTATGGAAATGGTATAATAAGTATTTCTATTGTTACAAATTGTACATTGGTAAACGATGAGTTGATTCAATTTTTGAAAAATAATAAAATATCGATAGGTATATCAATAGATGGTCCAAAAGAATTAACGGACAAAAACAGAATTTTTAAGAACAGTAAAGAAAGTGTGTATGATATTGTTATCAACAATATCAAAAAGTTAACGGATAACAACATTAATTTTGGTCTGTCTATTGTTGTTTCCAATGAAACACTAAATGACAAAAACTATTTAAATTGGTTAAAAAAATAAACGTAAAGAATATAAACTTTAACCTAATGCATTATAATGGTAAAACAGATGAGTGGAAGGATTATTACAAAAAGATAGGAAGATTTTTATTTAAAGCCCATAATACCTTGCATAAATACAGCATATACGATAGTAGAATATTAAGAAAATTTACGTCATTTTATAATCATGAATTTAGATATAGTGACTGTGCTGCTATTGGTGGTGAACAATTATGTATAAAACCAAATGGTGATATAAGTGTATGCCATGCTTATTGGAATTCCGAGGAAGAAGGTTGCGGTAATATAAATATTAATAGTTTTGACGATGTGTTTAGTACAAAATTATATCAAGATTGGCAAAATAATTTAACTATTAATAAAGACAAATGTCTAAAATGTCCCGCAATTTATATTTGTGGTGGTGGTTGTG
Source organism: uncultured Rickettsiales bacterium (assembly GCA_934725005.1). The sequence continues at coordinate 13,240 of CAKVBE010000014.1, forward strand.
CAAAACAGAGTCAGACATTGTTTGGTGATAAGAATGAAATTGATAAAAGTTTCTGTTTGTATACAAAATATGCTTTAAGAGAACTCTTAAAAAGAGAATTAAATCTTAATAAATTATTAAGATAAATTGTTGTTTGTCTAATTTAAAGACATTTTACTAAATGAGGACGGCACATATACACTAAAAAATTTATTAAGAGGATTATTTGGTACAGAAGAATACATTAATAATCATTCTATTGGTGACAGATTCATTTTATTAAAAAAATCAGAATTGATTGAGTATAAATTAGATATATCAAAATTACAAAATAAATTAAAATTTAAAGCCGTTAGTTTTGGAAATGATTTATTAACTACAGATTCAAATGAATTTATAATAAATGGCAAAAACTTAAAACCGTTAAAAATTAGTCATTTAAGAAAAATTATAAATTCTGATAAATCAATTACTATAAAATGGAATAGAATTGATCGTGGTATACAAAATTGGAATGATAACATTGATAGCATTTTATCAGAAACAGAAGAGAAATACTGTATAAAATATTATGATGAAAACAACAATATTCTTAATACTTTTCATTCAAACAAACAAGAGCATAATATAAACAATCAAATCCCTTATAAAATTTCTGTTTGTCAAGTAAATAGTTTTGGTTTTGGTGAAGAAAGGTGGTGTACTGTGTAGTTCATAATATTATTTTAATTATTTAAATGGGATTATTTAATGATTTACATGCTTTTTAATTTTATATCGAAAATTATTAGCTAAAAAATATATTGACGAATAATAAATTAGGTTTATTTAAGCTGATGACTCAACCGCGAGTTGTTTAATTATTAACTATACTAAGAGGTTTTCTATGATTATTAATAATGTGCAGTGTCCAAAAAATTTTGACGAAAATGTTGTTGTTTTGGAAATGAAGGGCTTTGAACATGCCGATAAGATAATCAATACTGTGGGTGATTGTCCATCTAATTGTGGTTGTAATTGTAATTGCGGTCGTCCGTTACACTACAACGATTTAGATATTGATGATTTGCTCAAAGAAATATACTCATCTTACTCAGACTAAGGTTGTATTTTTCGATTGTTTTGTTATTCTTTTTTGAAAAACAGAGTAAACTGTGCAACATTTTGATTTTTTTATATCGAAAAATTTTGAAAAGCAAATTTTGCTAGATATGTTCAAAAATGATAAAACA
>CAKVBE010000015.1 GCA_934725005.1 uncultured Rickettsiales bacterium
TAAGATTTTTCTTCAAAATCTTTTCTTATTTCTAAAGGTATTAATTCTTCTTGATCTATATTATGCTTATCAAAATAATCAGCACAATGTCTGTAATAGAACATATGTCTATTTAATACATCACCAACAAATAAAGATAATTTATTAACTTTAAACTTCTCCAGCTTTCCATCAATGTTCCAAACAATTTCTTTGTTATTCATTAATCTTCTTAAATCAGACATTATGAGCTTCATATTTTCACCCATATAATAATCTTTTTCTAAACTTATAATTAATATTAATGTTACATCAATACGATCCACTCCGTCATTGTAGAACCTTTTTAATATACTTTCTAAATCTAAATAATCAAAGAACAATGATTCATTACTATTCACTTATAACTTCCTACACAAAAACTATTAATAATCTACATTATCATGCTACGAGATAGCATAATAACGCGGTATACATTTAGAGATAAAGTTGAATTTTGCTAGTATTTTAGCTTAAATTCAAAGAATTAAAAAAATTATGAACAAACGTATTGATTAGTAAAATATAATATTTTAAAATTACAAATGTATTAAAGTAATATAAATTATATACTTATCTCCATATTTAACTCCTAAAAAACCGTCACAGTGTGACGGTTGTTTTTTTAATGATTATCATTTACAAGGTGTTGGATCTCTGAATCCAACTTTTTGTGAATTTTGCGCTACTATCTTTTTTACAATTGGATTTAACTGTTATCTTAATAGCCTATACGATGTACAAGATCTCCGAATCTTGTCCAATATTTACAGAACTTAATTTTTATTATTTATTATGTTATATAATCGATCGATATTTGTAAATACTGGGTGTCGAGTTTTAAGACTCAACACATTGTAAAGAAAATAACAATCATTAAAAAATCCTTCCCTTCCTTGAGAGGGAAGTGTCAACGAAGTTGACAAAGGGGAGTTTAAATAAAAAGCAAGAGTTTTAACAATTCTCAAGCACCCTATCGCCAGCAAAGTTGGCACTTTCCCTCAAGGAGGGAAAGGATTTAGAGAGTAATGATCATTAAAATCTTTTTCATAAAGAAAAGAAAAGATTTTAATAATAGTTTTTGATTAAATATTCCTATAAAAGTTAAAGAATAAATAAAATTAAATAACGTAAATCATTCTCATTCTAAAAAATCACCAAAATTAAAAAATGAAGTCAAGGTTAAAATAATAAAAACAATTAGGGAAACATAATTATTGACTTATTTTTTTTATATATTACAATCACTGCTGATCTTAGAGAAAGTATTTTTGTGCATCCCCCAAGACCCCACTTGGATGTAAACAAAAAAAGATTTATTCAAGATTATTAAATTAAAAGATCTTTTTATGAGTAAAAATATAATGAAAACTTTTTCAGCAACTCCAAAAGATATAAAAAGAAAATGGTATGTTGTTGATGCTACTGATTTGGTACTAGGAAGAATGTCGGCTGTTATAGCTAACTATTTGAGAGGAAAAAATAAACCTTATTATACTCCAACAATGGATTGCGGTGACTATATAATAGTTATAAATGCTGATAAAGTATTTTTAAGTGGTACTAAAGACGATACAAAGAGATTCTACTGGCATACAGGATATATGGGTGGTATTAAATTTAGGACAATGGGTAAATTAAGAGAAGATCATCCAGAGAGAATAATTGAAAATTCTGTTAGAAGAATGATTACAAGAAGTCCTCTTGGAAGAGAAGTTCTTAAAAAGTTGTACGTATATTCTGGAAATGAACATCCACACGCTGGACAAAATCCTGAAGTACTTGATATTAGATCAATGAGTGAAAAAAATTCAAAAAGAAACTAAGGTAATTGTATGGCAAAAGTTGAGGAAAAAATAATAGAATCTAGAAAACCATTTGTAAAAAAGAGTGGTGTAAAAAAAGTTTTCGAAAAAAAGACAGAGAAAAATGTTTTAATTGAGAAAAAACCTCTTGTAAAAAAAATAGGTGACAATAAAACTTATTCAACTGGAAAGAGAAAGAATGCTATAGCAAAAGTTTGGATTGTTAAGGGTTCTGGAAATATAACAATAAATGGAATCGATGCTCATGAGTATTTAAAGAGACCATTGTTAGAAATAGTTATAAACGAGCCATTTGCAGTGACAGAAACAGAGGGTAAATTCGATGTTATCTGTCAGACGATAGGCGGTGGTTTGTCAGGACAAGCTGGTGCAATTAGACACGGTATAGCTAAAGCTTTGAATTTATTAAATACTGTTGCTTACAGACAGGCTTTGAAAAGAGCTGGCTTGCTAACTAGGGACCCAAGGGTTGTTGAAAGAAAGAAGGCTGGTTTAATAAAAGCAAGAAAGGGTCAGGTATTTAAGCGAAGATAATGTCTAAATATTTTTCTTTTTTACTACTTCATTAAGTTTTTAACGCTGGTTCATTAGGGATGAGCCAGCGAGTTTTTTTGACATCATGATTATGTTGTGAGTCTATTGTAGAAAACTCTAAAAAATTAAATTATATATTATTCTGTTTAATGTACATTCTGTGTTTCTTTATAACACAACATTTCACGTCTGATGTGTAATATACTATTTCGATAATTGATTATATGATAACGTTGGTAGCAAGAAAGGGATTCGAACCCTTGACCTGCGGATTATGATTCCGATGCTCTAACCAACTGAGCTACCTCGCCACTGTCAATTATATAATCTCATAATTATAAAATCAATTATAAATTTTAAAAATATTACAATATTATTTATTATAAATGTAATTTATTAATTGATGTTTAGTCATTTGATATAATTGTGTATTTTCCGTTACCGTTTATTGTGTTTAAGATTGAATTATTATCTGTTATTTTAAACACAACTATTGGCATATTTATGTCTCTGGCTAAAGCAAATGCTGTTTGGTCCATAACTTTTAAGTTATTTTTTATCACATAATCAAAACAAATATTATCAAATCGTTTTGCATCATTAAACTTTATTGGATCTTTATCATAAACACCATCAACTTTGGTACCTTTAAATACTGCATCACAATTCATTTCAGAAGCCCTTAAAATTGAAGCTGTATCGGTAGAAAAATAAGGATTTCCTGTTCCAGCAACAAACAACATTACTCTACCTTTTTCCAGATGTCTCAATGCTCTTCTTTTTATGTAAGGTTCACATACTCTACTTATTTCTATTGCGCTTTGCATTCTTGTTGGTATGGATAATTTTTCTAATGCATTTTGTAGTATGATGCCATTCATAACTGTTGCCAACATTCCGACATAATCAGCGCTGACTCTGTCTAATAGTTCTATTTTTGAAGTAGCTCCTCTAAAAATATTTCCACCACCTATAACAATACATACTTCTATGCCGCTTTTGTAAATATCGTGTATTTCTTTTGCTATTTTTTGTATTGAATTTGTGTCATATGTGTCTCCATCTCCTTTTAAAGCTTCACCGGAAATTTTAAATAATATTCTTTTAAACTGTTTCATAATACCTACACAAAATTTTAATTGTAAAAAAAATCCTTGTTATTAAATAATAACAAGGACTCATAATTAACACATAAACAAAACTATTTTGTTTCTTCATCTGTTTTTTCAGCTTTTTTTGCTGTTTTATATTTTTTTGCTTCTTCTCTTGACCTAGCAACAATTATTTCTTTGTTAAAAATAACGTCGTGATGTAATTCCATTGTAATTGTGTATACACCTAGTTCTTTAATAGGTGTTCTAATTACAACATTTGATTTATCAACGTCTTTTATTTTTAATAAGTTGTTGATCAAGTTAGCTATCCTCATTGGTGTAACAGAACCATATAATTTATCTGAATCACCGGCGTTTTCGAGGATTATTATTTCAAGTTTTTCAATCTTGTCTTTATTTTTCAAAGCTGTTTGATATCTTTCTTCATTCTCTTTTTCAAGTTCAGCTTTTTTTGCCTCAAAAACTTTGTAGTTTTCTTCTGAATATGGGATTACCATTTTTCTAGGTAATAAATAATTTTTGCCATATCCATTTGCTATAACTTTTATATCACCTATTTCACCTAAATGTCTAATTTTTGATGTTAAAATTACTTTCATTTTCTACCTCAATCAATCTTCGTTTTTAGAAATAAATGATAATAAAGCTAAGTTTCTAGCTCTCTTGATTGCTTGTGATAAAACTCTTTGTTTTTTTACACAAGTGCCTGTAACTCTGCTAGGTAATATCTTTCCTCTTTCTGATATAAACTTAACCAAAAGTGGTAAATTCTTGTAATTTATATCACAAATTGCAACTTCCTTCAGAGGGCATTCTTTTTTCTTTCTTACAGACATCCCTTGATTAACAAGAGAGATCTTTAAATAGCCGTCTTGTTCGCTATTTACTTCTTGTCTATTTTCTTCTTCAAACATAAATATTCCTTACTTTTTATCGTTTTTGTTACCATCTTTAGCATTAACAGATACCATTAAATCAGAATTTTCTGTTGGTATAGAATCTATCTTAAAAATTGCTTTTCTTATGATACTTTCATTGTATCCCATTACTCTCTCTAGTTCAGCAACTGCTGGATATGGAGAATCAATGTGCATCAAAACGTAATGTCCTTTGGAGTTTTTCTTAATTTTGTAAGCTAATGTTCTTAAACCCCAATATTCTTTTGAGACTAATTTTCCACCATTTTCTTCTAACAGAAGCTTGAATTTATCTGTCAAATTATCAACTTCAGCTGGTGATAAATCTTGTCTAGCTATATAAACTAATTCGTAAAAAGGCATGGCCTATCTTCCTATTGTTTTTAATAATTTAATAAGAATAAGTATCATGGAACTTGTCATGATAACCTTACGTATTGAATAATATAATACCCTTTTTAAAAAGCAAATTAAAAAGTCGTTTAAGACAATTATTAATAGTTATTTAGTTTTTAAAGTTGGATAATTCATTTTTTTATGAATTATGTTATATTTTTACAAGTTAGATTTCCATTAAGTGTCTAAAAATAGAAATTATTTAATAATATTAGATTTGTGATTTTCAATGTTGATTATTTTTCATTACATAATAACATCTGCACTAATGTGTTAAATTAAGTAAAAATGTCTAAAACAGCTTTGAGGATTACTAGGGAAGAAAATTTTGCTGACTGGTATCAAGAATTAATAAAAGAAGGACAACTTGCAGATATTTCTTGTGTAAGAGGATGTATGGTAATAAAACCGTATGGTTATGCTATTTGGGAGAATATGAAGGAAGCATTTGACAAAAAAATAAAAGAATTAGGTGTACAAAATGCGTATTTTCCATTATTGATCCCTCTAGAATTTTTAGCAAAAGAGGCAGAGCATGTTGAAGGATTTGCAAAAGAATGCGCTGTTGTTACACATCATAAATTGTCTATAAAAGATGGAAAATTACAACCGGATGGTGAATTGGAAGAACCATATGTTATAAGACCAACAAGTGAAACAATAATTGGAAACAGCTTCTCAAAATGGATAAATTCTTATAGGGATTTGCCTTTAAAAATAAATCAGTGGGCGAATGTCATGAGATGGGAAAAAAGAACAAGACTATTCCTAAGAACAAGTGAATTTTTATGGCAAGAAGGTCATACAGTTTTCGCAACAGAGAAAGAAGCAGAAGAGGATGCTAGAAAAATGTTAGAGGCATATAATTGGTTTCATAAGAATTTTTTAGCAATATATGGTTTGAATGGTAAAAAAACAGAGGATGAAAAATTTCCAGGTGCAGTAAATACATATTCTATTGAATCTATGATGCAAGATGGAAAAGCTTTACAACCTTGTACTAGTCATAATTTAGGACAAAATTTCGCAAAATCATCTGAAATAAAGTTCACGACAGAAAAAGGTGATATACAATATGCTTACACATCGTCTTGGGGAAGTTCCACTAGAATGATGGGTGCCCTATTTTTAAGTCATTCTGATGATGATGGTTTAGTTTTACCACCAAGTGTAGCGCCATATAAAGCTGTTATTATACCAGTAATTCATGATGATGAAGATAAAGGTAGAATAATGCAATATTGTGAAAAATTAAAAAATGCTTTAGGTGGAAGAGTGTTGATTGATGATTCAAATAAAAAACCACAAGATAAAAAATGGGAATGGATTAAAAAAGGTGCTCCAATAAGAATTGAACTAGGAAATAAAGAAGTCAATAGTAATAGTATTTTTTATGTTATAAGAACTGATGTTATGAATAAAAATGTTTCTTCATTTGATGAGTTTATAAATAATTATAACAGTATTTTGCATAATATGCAAAATAATTTATTAGAAAATAATAAAAAACATTTATTTGATAATACAATCACAGTAAATAATATAAACGAAATTTCTGATATTTTTGAAAATTCTACAAAATTTGTTGCTATAGACAAGAATTTATGGAAGAATGAAGAGTTAGAAAAAATAATGGAAAAATATTCACTATCATATAGAAATATACCATTTGAAATTGACGGAAAAGTTGTAATTGGAAAAAGCTATTAGCTTTTTCAATTCATTAGATATTAATTAATCTAAATTGCATTTATTCATGAAAAAAAATAAGTCTGGTTTTAGTTTACTAGAGATGTCAATTGTTGTCCTAATATCTGGAATAATAATGACGGCTATATTAAATCTGATTCCGATTGCATACAAGGCTTCGAAATTATCATTAAACAATAAAAAAATGGAAAAGATTGAAGATGCATTCTATTCGTTTGTTGCAAAAAATAAAAGATTGCCTAAACCAGCCAACATGGAAGATAAAATGAGTACTGATATAGACACGTTCGGATTAGAGCAAGAATCAAACAATATAAGAAAAGTAGATTCTAACGATAATTTGTATATAGGGACATTACCGGCTGTTGATTTAGGATTATCGCCGGAGTATGTTTATGATGAATTTGGAAATAAATTAGTATATGTTGTTGATGCAAACTGTACAAAATCTAGGGGACTTGTGAAATGTGATACGAATGACAGTAATTTAATAATTATGGATACTAATGGTATTAAAACAAAAAATATAGTATTTTCTATAATAGCACAAGGTTATAATAAAAAATATTCATATGCTGTTAATAGTTCAAAACAAAGCACAACAAAGTATTTTAGTAAGCTTGAGATGAGTAATTCATATGATTTTTTTAGTGGGGTAATATATAACAAGGTGTATAGTAACAAAAGTTTTGATGATACAATAATATATGGAACGAAAGACTTTATAATGAGTAAGCTTAGAATGTATGATATAGGTTGCTCAGTTGACATGAATAGTATTGAAATAAGTAATAATATTGCTAATCATTGCAGTAGTTCAACAAGTTTTACAGAAAATGGAGAGATATTACTTAACTACAAAGAAACAATAGAATCTTCTGAATATGAATTTAACACAAAAAACCATGTTTGTGTTATAGAATGTGGATCTTACGGAAAGATAAATATATATTCTTATATTATTGATTAGAAATCTGTTGTACCTCAAATAAATTCTCATTACTGTCCGATTAAAATTTAATCAGATAAGACAATTCGATTTTTTACAACAGAATTTAACTGTTATCTTAATAGCCATGCGAGGTATTGGATTTGGAGATCTTATACCCAATATTTACAGAACTTAATTTTTATTATTCATTATGTTATATAATTTATCGATATTTGTAGATACTATGTATTGAGATCAAAGACTTAACACCTCACGAAGAATTAAATAAAAAAAATAATAGTTTATACAATTCTTAAGTACCCTATTGCCCTTTCAGGGCACTTTCCCTCAAGGAAGGAAAGGATTAGACAGCTCTTTTAATTATCTATGATAAAAATATTTATTTTTTATTAAAATTTGAGTCTATATAAATAACTTTAAATAATTAAGCCAGTACTCACAGGTACTGACTTAAATTGTTCCAAAATTAGACTTGATAGTAATGGATAAATTCTAATTGGCAATTTATATTAATCTTTTTTTATAGCTAAAACTGACTTCGTATCCATTCATTTCTGAAGATGTCTTTTTTAAATCAAATTCATCGTTAATATCTTTAAGTTGAGAAAACAAATACTTGTTGAATTTAACTGTTTCTGTTTCAGGAAGTCCTTCTAGAATCTTTTTGTCAAAGTAATTTTTTAAAAATTCTCTTTTGATGGTTAGTTTTATATTTTTGTTTAATAGGTATTTAATTATCTTTTTATTTACAGTACAACCATCTAATTTATTACGTACTTCTTTGCAAGCTGTTTTAAAAATTTCTTTTTTATGAGGTGAATTATTAGTTGTATTATTTCCAAAATCTAATATTGAACCTTTTAAACTGTTGCTATATTTAGTAGTAGTTACAATGGTTTCGTTTAATTTTGTATCAGTTAGAATTGTTCCTTCTAAGTTGGCATAGCCTAAATTATGCTCACTTAGATCAATGAGTGATAAATCTAAGTAACTTAAATCCCCTTTTTTCCTTCCAAGATAGCTTTCTCCTTCTTTTAAATTCAAAATTTTTTCAACTTGCTTTGTATCAATACCCGCACCTCTTATATTGATTATTTCATTTTTACTGTATTCGCTACTTTGTTCTAAATTTATCAAATTAAAATTATGTAGATCACTCCTCTTCCTTCCAAGATAGCTTTCTCCTTCTTTTAAATTCAAAATTTTTTCAACTTCTTTTTTGCCAATTATGGCACCATTTATGTTTGTGCTTTCATCAAATTTTGTATTTTTATCTGCTATGATATTTTTTAAAACAGAATCGCTTAAATTGGCTCCTCTAAAATCAATTTCGCTTAGATTTAATTCTGATAAATTAAAACTATGTAAATCACCTTTACTTCTTCCAAAAAATGTTTGACCTTCTTCTAAATTCAAAATTCTTTTAACTTGGTATTCATTTATTTTTATACGTTTTAAATCCGTGTTTTCATTAAATATAGTTTTTTCATCCGTGATAACATTTGTCATGTCATTGTGAGACATAATAGAATTACTTAAATTTGTACTGCATAAATTGATGATGTTTTTTGTACGTACTTTAAAGCAACTAGAATAAAATATTGATAAATTATGCCACTCCAGATTAAATCCGTGAAGATCTCCATTTCTTCTACCGATATAAGTTTCATCAGTTTTTAGCTTTGATATTTTTTTTATTTGATCTATATTTAATTTTATACCATTATAACCATTTTTTCCTAATATATATGAAAATATATCTATATTTTTTTCATAAACTTCTTCTAGCTCTTCTGGTGTTAGTCCTCTAAAGTCAAGATGTACATTTTCTATTATTTTTTTTAGTTCATCCTCTATGTGGTTTTTTATACAATTAGCTCTATAGTAATCGATAATTTTTAATAAGGCTTCTTTATTCAAACAATTTTTTAATATTTTTTGGTATGCGGTTTCTAATTCAAAATTCATTAGATTATTAACTTTTTCGCTTGATATAATATCGCACAAATCATACTTTGTTAAATCTACATCTTTGAAGAAGAAATTTGTAAAATTAACCAGAACATGATTGTGAATTAATGATGCGTGTTCTACTATCTTACTATCTTTTTTTTGTTTATTGTATTTTTTAACTTTTATTAGATCAAATATATCTTGTCCAATTAGACATTTATTAAAATTGATTGTTATCTTATTATATTTATCACCATAATTGTATTTAATTTTATTAACTAGCGCTTCAATAAAAATTGTATTTATCTTACTTATATCAAAACTATTAAATTCTATATTGAGGTTTTTATTCATGTCTATTTTACTACTGATAGATTTATATAGACTGGTGTGTTCTGCTAGAACTTCCAATTTTTTTTTGTCATTGTACATTCTATTGAGTTTTTTTACCATTTCATCATTTGATTTCATGATAAAATTATTATTATCTACGTTCAATTTATTTACTATTGAACCAAATTTTCTAGTCAATTTGTCTAGCATTGAAGTATATTCGGCATTTTGGATAGATCCTCTTATGAATAAATTAAACAATACATCGACCTTTTTTATTGCTGTGTTATTGTAAAATAGTAAATAATCGCGATATTGTTTTAGTACGTCTTCATCAAGTATAAAGTAAGGTACTCTTGATTTAATCCTTGGTTCACTAGTATTTAGAGAAATTAGATCCTGTGCTAAAATTTTCATGTAAAACCAATTGAAGACTGTTTTATTGTGCATAATAATCTGATTGTTGCCATAAATAATGGCATAATTATAATGCAAAATTATGATATGTCAATATGCGGTAATTATTGTTGATAAAATCGTAATTTATATAGTCAAATTTAAGTTTTAAATAGAATTTAAATAGTAACTCAAGGTTATTTATCGAATAAATATTATGAATATCAGCTTACATAATGGTATTATAGCATTATTGATAAGTAGTTTATTAAAATATTAATTTTTTTATGTAAACATTTATTTTTTAATTGAAAATGATTATAATTATGCTAATATTAGTATATTAACATTTTTAAAACTAATATTACGATGATACAACGTGTAGAAACTATTGCAAAGTTTATATATTACTTAATTGGTGATATTTATGTAGCTGGAATTGTGCTTAATAGTGACAATTTAAAAAAGTTTTTATTGGATGGTAAAAAACAATTTTCAGTAGAAGAATTTATTAAAAAAACTTATGACAATAACACAGAGACTAAATTAAGTGATATATTGGATTTAGTTAAAAGTGATAAAAAACTTGAAGAAAGACTAAAAATCATTTGTCTATTTCTAAAAGTATCATGTTTTGAGGATTATGAGTTTACTAAAGAAGATATTTTAATGTTAAATGCTAGTGTATTTAATAAAGACGATAATGATAGTTTAAAATACTTATTTGGTCGTATGTATGCAATTTTTGCCGGATTAAAAATGGACGACAATTATGTGTTTGATAGTATCTATGGTTTTATTGTAAGAATGAATACTGTGTATGAAAATGTTATAGGTGATGATTTTACTGAGCTTGCTTATTTTATAGGTAAACAACAAGAATCCAGTGCTTTTAAATTAGATATGTATTCTAAAAATCGAATGAGAGCGATGGAAGAATTGGAAGATTTAAATAATGAAATTAATAAAAATTCAATAAAAGATCATGATTTGTTGTTAAATACAATATTTGAAATTCATTCAAAATATTCTTCCTCATATTTTATAGATAGCAAAAAATGTAATTTACCAATATTTTATTACAAAGACACTGATAATGGCAATAATTATAATTATGTTTTAAACAATTTTGAATTCGATCGTTTTTGTAATGGTAATAACGAAGGCAGAAAAGGATCAAATTTTTTTGTTGCACTTGATAATTTAATTAACAAAAGTGCTACATATAGTAGTCATGATATAGAAGTACTAAAAGATTTTATATTTTTATCTTTAAAAAAGTTAGACAATAATAATTATCCTACTAAGCATTGTTTGTCAATTGTTTTTTATAAAAAAGAGGCATTGGAAGACCTAAAGAAGTTATGTGAAATTTTTCCAGGTGATGAAAAATTTATTGATGAAGTTATAAAAAATGTTAATAAAAGGTTTGAAGAATATAAAAATAATAAATTTATTTTATCTATAAAAAATGCTTTTGGAAATGATGATAAAAAATTTATGGCGTTTTGTAGATGTAAACATGGTTATTATTTAAATGATTTAGTTCAAAAGTTTGAAAAAGATAATGAGTTTAAAAGTGTAGATGAGTGTACCGAGGTACTTTTAAAGGATTATATTTTATCATATATGAGTGAATATGATATTAATTTTCAAAATATGACTAGTGACAATGTACTTAAAGCTAAAATAAATAGGTCCGCGATTTTTATAGATAATTTTGATAAAAATTTAATTTTTAATATAAGAAATAATAGGGTCAGCAACTTTGAAGTTTTTAGAAAAAATGCGCCAGATTTGATTGAATTAGAAGAAACATTGGAAAAGATACTCAATCAAGAAACTATTGGTAAGGAAAGAGCCAAAAATGTTCTGAAAGAATTGAAAAAACCAAAAAAAAGTGAAAGTCATGATTTTTACTATATTAAAGCCAAAGTTAAATCTGCTACTAAAATTGAGAAGCCGATATTTTTTAATGATTTGCCAAAAAAATACTTAAATGGTGAAGGCTATGAAAAAGATAATTTAATAGATGCTAAAATATTTAATGAAAAAATAAAAAAAGATATGAGAACTTTTTCTATTAGAATAGATAAACCAGAAATAACATTTAATATATCGATCCCAAAAGACTATGATTTGTTTAAGTTCTGGGAAATAGCCAATGAATTCAATTTATTTGAGGCAGCTGTGGTAGCCAATAAGGATAAAAAAGACATTTTAAATGATGATTTGTTCTCCATATGTGGTATCTTGGATAAAAATAAACTAACAATAAACGATTCTTCTAAAAAATTGCTTAGTGAGGTGAATACTACTATTGTGAATAGCATAGAAAAATATTTATCACTATGCAGTTTGAATAAGTTGAAAGAATGTAATAATGATCTTTCAAAACAAGGACTTAATAAAAATGTGAATCAAATTTAATCATGGTGTTTTTACTTGATATATGTTTGGTAATTTTGGGTCAAAAAGACCCAAGATTAGACTAAATTTTATTTAAGAATTTTTTAATTAATTCATTATCTGTTGTATCAAGATCTTCACTTGTTCCACTCCAAGCGATTTTTCCTTCATTTAGCATAACCATTTTATCAGATATTTTTTTTGCAGAATGTATATCGTGTGTTATTGTGATCGCTGTTGCACCAGTGATTTTTGTGGTTTTTATTATTAAGTCATTAATTACTTCAGAAGTAATTGGATCTAAGCCTGTTGTTGGTTCATCGAAAAATATTATTTCAGGATCTGTTGCTATAGCTCTTGCAAGAGATACTCTTTTTTGCATACCACCAGAAAGTTCACATGGATATAAATTTGCTATTTTTTCGTCAAGATCAACTATTTCTAACTTCTCTAGTGCAATTTCTTTAGCAATTTTTCTACTAATCCCATTATTGTTTAACAATTTAAATGCTATATTTTCCCAAATTGTTAATGAGTCAAATAAAGCTCCATTTTGAAATAGATAACCAAATTTATTCATTAGTTTATCCTTCTCTTTAGATTTTAAACTTGTAACTTCTACTCCGTCTATTTTTATACTGCCACTATCTGGTTCTAATAATGTTGTAATTGTCTTTATAAGTACAGATTTACCTGTTCCAGAACGCCCCAAAATTACGATAGACTTCTTCTCTTCTATATCTAAACTCAAATTATCTAAAATTTTTTTCTTACCAAAACTTTTTGATAAATTTTTTATTTCAATTTTATTCATTACAACACTTAAA
>CAKVBE010000016.1 GCA_934725005.1 uncultured Rickettsiales bacterium
TGGGATTTTGGTACTTCCTGCTAAATCAAAAGATTTGATTGGTTCCATATTTGAAGGCAAGCAGTTACCTATCGAATGTAAATCAATGTCACATATTGATCAAAATACTTGTGGTATCGAAGAACATGGTTCAACATATACAAAATATAGTATACCAAATAATTTCAACAAATCGATTATATTGACAACTGGAGCTAATTTGAATTATCCAGATAGAACTGGTGATTTAAGCTCAGGTAATCATTATATTGCTGTCAATATTCGTAAAAATAATAATGAAATTTATTTTGTCGTTTCGGATTCATTTACAAATAATAGTAATAAAGATCATGTTAATGATGAAATAAATAACGTTCTAGATAATTTAATTCAAGAAATAAATAATTTTAGGTACAGTCAAGGGTTAGCACGATTTAATTTTAATATAATAAATCTATATAGTTCAAAAGCTCAACAGACAAACGAAGAAAATAATATTAATACATGTGGTATTTGGGCAGCTATAAATGCAGTTGATATGCAAAATGTAAGTAATGAACAATTTATAAAAATTGTGCAACAATCAAAGCCTAATGATACAAAATTGCAAACTTCTATAGAACATAGTATAGAAGCAGCAGAGCATGAAGTTACAAATGTATTTCATGTATCACCTACTACAGAGGCGCCACAACCATTAGTGCCTGGTCCGTTACAAGAAGATACTACAAGACTTGCTAGAGAAGCAAAGATCAAGACTGATGCTTTAAAGGAGAAAAAACAGCTCACGCAAGGATTAAGATCTCATTAATAACAGAATATAAGGTATAGATCACCTCATAATATAATCTAAATAATGACAAATGTGATTAAAAAACAAAATAAAATTCATTAAAACAATTAAAACGTGATTTTTTATAGATTAGCATTCGAAGAAGCTTACCAGCTTAGCTGGTAGCTTTTTCTATAGAATAATTATTGCTGTCTTTCTTTCAATAATTGAGTCATGATGATTAAAAATATCTTTTTGCTGATGGAGTATTATATCCATTTGTTAATCTTTTTCTTGGATCATCAAGTTCTTTTTCAGCTAAAAATAAGTTTCGTAATTCATTCTCGTCTATTTCTGATCTTAATTTTGTTTTTGTGTTGCAACGATTATCTACTATTTGTTCATAACCAACTTGCTGAATGTACCGATGTTGTTGCAGTTGTTGTAACTGTTGCTGCATATAATACGTTTGTTCCGGAGCAAAATAATTAACTACTGGTTGATCATAATAAATTGGTTGAACAACTTGACATGGTCGTTGTAACTGAATCTGATTAACTTGATATTGATTATAGTAATTTATTGGTTGATCATAATAAATTGGTTGAACAACTTGACATGGCCGTTGTTTTTGCTGTATTTGATAAGACTGACTTTGATTACAAGAATTATTACATATTGGTTTTTTGCATTTAATTTGTTGATCTGTCTTATCTAATTTGACTTGGATCTGTTCTTTCGTGCAGTCTGTTTTTTCAGTAGTTTGTTGTATTTCAATTTTGTGCGGTTCTGAATGAATTTGCACAGTATTTGTAAAATGCATAACTGTATTATTGAAATACTCACCCATATTGTCCATTAGTGTATTAAAGAAACTAGGACTCACGGACTCCAATATATTTTTAACCATTAGCCTATATTCTTCTATATTCTTCTGTTGCAAATTGTGCAATATTTTTTTTAATACATCTATAAAAATACTCCTTTCACCAGTATGTTTTTTATGTTCATCTAAATTAGATAGAATATTAAATAAATATGTATATCGCAAATTTAATATTAATTCAATCATAAATTTAGATCTGTCACTGTCCCATATTCTAAATAGTTCAAAATATTTTTGTTTTTCTGGATTAGTTTTTAGTTCTATAAATTTATTTAATTCATCATTTAATGCATAGTTTATAACATAAATAAATCTACTCTCCGATTTATCACTTTTATCAGACTCTGTATAATCGTACTCGTCTTTGCCTTTGTAATATGTACAATTTTTTTCCATTTCACATAATTTTTTAACTAGAAATATTTTTCCACACCTCAATATCCTTTTAACAAACAATACACTACCTTCAGTTGGTACTCTTATATTTTGATCTGATAATTTGGTTTCACTTAATATTTCATTTATAGCCATAAAATAAATATCGCTTTCTTTATAAATTAAGAATTTACTTAAGTCTAGTATACTAGCTGATCTTAATTTTTTCTTAATCTTAGCCATCTTTGTTTCTTCTTGCGGTTGAAATAACTGTACTTGTTGTTGTATTTTTAAATCATGATTATCTTTGATATCATTCAAAGGTTTAATATAACTGTCACAAACACTTCTTAGGGAACATTCACAATCCAAAATATTTAATGCAACATTACAAAAATAACTGCTATCTTTAGCTAATTTTAAAGTAAGACATTTGCATCTTGTATTTAATAATCTTTTAACAGTTATTTTGTATTCATGTTCATTTGCTGATTTTTTGTCTAACATATTTTTTAAAGTCGTCAAGAATGCGGTTTCCTTATCAGGAAATATGCCTTTTTTGTTAACTCCCAATAATTTCTTGATAAAATTACGACTGTAAGAAACCAATACAGTTTCTACTACGCTTTCTTTAATTTTAGTATCATTAATATTTAAACATGCCTCTATAACGTCTAAAAAACAAGTTTGATTCTCTGCCTCTGAAAATTTGTCAATATAGGTAGCATTTCTCAGTCGTAAAATGTCTCTAACCAATGTTACTTTTTCTTTAGTTAATATATCATCGTCTTTTTTACTCAATATTTGCATCATAGCTTCAAGATAAATTTTTTCTTGTTCACTATTTAATAGTTTTCTTAATTTTACTAAACTAATTTGACCTAAGTTCTTTTTGGCTTCTTCGATTTTAGTAACTCCGCATATTTTTATTTTACTATCATTTGAATATAAGTTTTTCTCTTCCATAACTCACCTAAATTTATATAAATACTTTTAATAAGTATAATATAAATTTATCATCTTGTAAAGTCATTTTGAAAAAATTTATGAATTAGTATCGATATTTAAACCGATACTATTTTTACGATTGAATCATGAAAATTAAAAATTTCTTTTTGCCGAAGGAGTATTGTCATACTCTCTTCTTTCTCTTTTTCTTAAATCATTAAATTCTTCTTCGGCTAAGAATAAATTTTGTAGTTCTTTTTCTCTTGATTCGTAGTATTTCCCAGATGGTAAATCAAGTCTATCCAATTCATTATAAGTATAATGATCACTAATTCTTTGATTATAGTTAACTTGATGTTCATACTGATCTAATCTTGATTGCATTCGAGAAAATCTATATTGATTATAGTAATAATGATCATAATAATTATAATTTACTCTTCTATCATAATACATTTGCTGATCATAATTTGGTTGCTGATAATCTTGATAAAAATTATAATTTATAACTGGATTATAATTAATTTGATATTCGTATTGACTAGGTCTCGATTGCATTTGATAGAATTCTGGTTGATCATAACGACAACAATAATCATGATAATTATAATCACGATACGTTTGTTTGTCATGATAAGTCTGTTGTTTATGATCTATTTGTTGATTTGCCTGAACTGGTTGAACTGATAACTGTCTTTTTTCTGAATCATATGTTTTTATTATCTGTCGTGTTTTAGCTTTTTTTATTGTTGAACTATATTTACCAGATTCTGCAATTTTGGTTACCTCAGCATTAAATCGGTCATCCATAGTTTTTAATATATAAACAAGATCAAAGCATCGTGAATTAAGTATCATTTCAACTATTACTCTATACTTTTTTTCATTTTTTTGTGAACATTTTAACATTTTTTTTATTTTTTCTAAAAAAACATCTTTTTCATCAGCAAGTTCTCCGTTTTCATCAATTCCAGATAGAATTCTAATCATAGATGAATATCGTGACTTCAGTATTCTTTTTATTATATTTTCATCGCCATTAACCAAGTGTGTTTTTATAATATTTAAGAAATCTGGTTCATTTTCAACTAACTCATTAATTAAATACAGATATTGTGAGTTCAATATTCTTTCGACTAAATTTTCACTATTATTAGCTATGTATATTTTTACGAGTTTTAAAAAATTTGAATTATTTTGTGCTAATAATTTCCCAATGATATTAATTCTCGAATTTAATATTCTTTCAATCATGAATTTAGACTCTCTACTATTCCATATTCTATATAGTCTGAAATATTTCCGTTTCTCTTGATCATTTTTTTGTACTATAAATTCATTCAATTCATCGTTTAATACATATTCTACAATTTGAATAATTCTATTTTCTATTTTACAATCTCCATAGAGTGTTTTTTCACTTAATTCATCTACGCTTTTGATGGATTCTTTGTCTTGATTAATTTTGGTCAATTTTTTGCCTAAACATTCACATTTTAAGCCTAGTATTTTCTTAACCAATAGTATACTTTCTTCAGTTGGTATTTCTGTATTTTGATCTGATAATTTGGTTTCATTTAATATTTCATTTATGGCCATTAAATAAATATCTTTGTTTTTACCATTCAACGATACTTCTAAGTCTGCTAAACTAAACGTTTTTAATTTTTTCCTAGCTTTGGTTATTTCTGTTTCTCCTTGTGGTTGAGATAAACGTGTTTGTGGTTGTTTTTTAGAATCATGTTTGGTTTTGATCTTTCTCAAAACTTTAAATTGATTACTCGATATTTTTATATTGTTAATATCAACATCGTTCAAAATATTTAATGCAACATTACAAAAATAACTGCTATCTTCAGCTAATTTTAAAATAAGATATTTAGATTTTACCCTTAATATTTTTTCAACAGCCATTTCATATTCATATTCATTTGCTGACTTTTTGTCTAACATATTTTTTAAAGTCGTCAAGAATGCGGTTTCTTTATCAGGAAATATATCTTTTTCGTTAACTCTCAATAATTTCTTGATAAGACTACAACAACATGACGTTAATATAGCCATTACGACACTTTCTTTAATTTTTGTATCATCAATATTTAAACACGCCTCTATAACATCAAGAAAACAATTTGGCTCCTTTGAATATATCAATTCTTTAATAAAACCTTTAAAATTAATATGTAATATAACTCTAACCAGCATTACTTTTTCTTCTGTCAATATATCATCGCTTTTTTCACTCAACTTCTGTTTTATTGCCTCAAGATAAATTTTCTTTTGTTCATCACTTAACTTGTATGCTAATTTCATAAAACATATTCGACTCAAATTCTTCTTGGCTTCTTCGACTCCAGTGACTTCGTATATTTTTGTTTTACTATCATCTGAATATAAATTTTCTTCTTCCATAATTCACCTAAATTTAGTTATTAATATAAATATGTTTAATAATTATAATATAAATTAACCATCTTGTAAAGTCTTTTTAAAAATATTTATGAATTAGCATCGATATTTAAATCGATACTATTTTTACAATTGAATCATGAAAATTAAAAATTTCTCTTTGCTGATGGAGTATTATTATCATATTCTCCCATCTCTCTTTTTCTTAGATCATTAAATTCTTCTTCAGCTAAAAATAAATTTTGTAATTCTTCTTCTTTCGATTCACAGTATTTATCAGGTGGTAAGACTAATACGTTAAACTCATCATTAGTGTTGTAATTACTAATTGTTTGATCATGATCAACTTGATATTCATACTGATCTAATCTTGATTGTATTTGAGAAAATCTATATTGATCATAGTAATAATGATCATAACAATTATAATCACTATATGTTTGTTCATCATGACAAGTCTGTTGTTTATGATCTATTTGTTGATTTGCCTGAACTGGTTGAACTGATAACTGTCTTTTTTCTGAATCCTGTGCTTCAATTCCGTATTTCTCTGAATAATATTTACAGGACTTTATAATATTAATTGCATCAGCATTAAATCGACTATCCATAGTTCTTAATATATCAATAAGATCACAACAACGCGAAACAAATAATATTCTAACTGTTGCTTTATATTGTTTTTCATCTTTTTGTTGATAAATTAATCTTTCTTTTAGTTTTTCAAAAAGAATACATTTTTCATTAACAAGTTTTCCATATTTATTTATTCCAGATAGGGTCCTAATTAAAAATGAACATCGTGAACCTAGTACCTTCTCAAACATATCTTCATTATTGTTAACCAAGTGC
The DNA here is from genome assembly GCA_934725005.1 of uncultured Rickettsiales bacterium. The sequence goes on from CAKVBE010000016.1 coordinate 6,222, forward strand.
ATTTCTATGGCTTTTAAAAAAAGTGAATCATTTTCTTCAGCTAATCTCCTAATGAAAATACGATATCGTGAACATAATATTTTTTCAGTCATAAATTCAGATTCATTATTATTCCACGTTTTGAACACTTCAAAATGTTTCTGTTTCTCTGGATTATTTTTAAATTCTCTTAGTTTGTCTATTTCATCATTTAATGCATATTTTATAATCTGCAAAAATCTACTTCTTGTTTCATGGTTTATATTAATTATTTTTTCAGCTGATTTATCTTCACTTTCTTGACCTTCTTTACCTTGTTCCGCATAGGCAAGTTTACTAATTAAATTTGAATACTCTGTAGTTAATATTTTTTTAACTAATGATACACTCTCTTCAGTTGGTATCTCTGTATTTTGATTTGACAATTCAGTTTCATTTAATACTTCATTTATTGCCATTAAATAAATATGTTTTTCTTTACCTTCTATTGCTTCTTTTAATTGTTTTGAAGTAATACTTTCTAACTTTTTTTTGATTTCAATTATTTTTTCTTCTTGTGACAGAGGTGATTTTATTTGTGGTTGTTCTTTGGAATCATACCATGCTCGAACATGTTTTGAAAGTTTTTTATTGCAATTTACTGTAATTGATTCTTTACTTTTTGATAAAAATCTCGCGATAACGTCACAGAATTGACCATCTTCCACGACTAGTTTTGAAAAGAAGCTTTGATAATGCGGATTTAGTATTATTGCAACAACTGACAAATACTTACTTTCACTGTTTAGACTTCTATTTAACATATTTTTTACAGCACTAGTGAATTTAGTATCTTTTTCAGGAAATCCAGCTTCTTCACTAATTCCGGATAACTTTTTAATAAGTTTATTATTAAATGATCTTAACACGGCTTTAACGACAAGCTCATCAATTTTTATATCACCGATATTTAAACATGCTTCTATAATACGTAAAAAACAATTATTCTTATCTTCAATAAATTCTCCAAGGAAAGCAGTACATCCTAAAGACATAATTTTTCTAACTAGCGATATATTTTCCTTACTCAATATATCATCACTTTTTTTACATAACTCCTGCTTCATGGCTTTAAGATAAATGTCTTTTTGTTTACTATCTAACAATTTTCTTAATTTTTTTAAACTAACTTGACTTAAATTCTTCCTCGCTTCCTCGACTTTGGTAGCTTCACATATTTTTTCTTTGCTATCACCCAAATATAAACTTTTTTCTTTTTCCATAATTCACCTAAATTTAGTTATTAAATATGAATACGTTTAATAATTATAATGTAAATTAACCATCTTGTAAAGTCTTTTGAAAAATATTTATAAATTAGTATCTATATTTAAATCAATACTATTCTTACAATTGAATTACAAAAATTAAAAATTTCTCTTTGCTGAAGGAGTATTATCATACTCTATTCTCTCTCTTTTTCTTAAATCATTAAATTCTTCTTCGGCTAAGAATAAATTTTGTAACTGTTTTTCCCTTGATTTACAATCTTTTTTGGATTGTAACTTCAATTTGCTACCATTGAGTTTTCGACTATAATCAACTTGACCGTATTGGTCACAACAATAATTACAATTTATTTTTCCATCATAGCATATTTGTTGATTATAATTTTCTTGTTGATATTGTTGACATTGTTGTTGATAAATTTGGTATGGATCATAAGTTACAGTTTGATAGTAGTTAGGTTGGTATCCACACTGATTAAACATTGATTGTATTTGATAAAGTCCATGTTGATCACAATAATAGTAATGATCACAACATGCTTGTTGTTTATAATCTAATTGTTGATTTACCTGCTCTGGTTGAATTTGTGACTGTTTTTCTGCATTATCAGTTTTTAAAATTTGCTTTATTTTTTTCTTATAAATACTAGAAGGAACTTTTGAAGATGTCATAATGGATATTGTTTTAAGTTCAAATTGTTTATTTGTATCTATTAGCAACTTAATTAGACTTTTACATTGTGAGCACAATATAGCTTCTACAAATCTTTCATATCCATTTGCATCTCTTTGTAACATACTTAAAATATTTTCTATAGCATTTATGAAAATACCTTTTTTATGAACAACTATTCCGTTTTTATCAATTCCGGATAAACTCTCGATCAAAGGTATACACTGTGAATACAATATTTTTTTAACAATAACGATGTCATTATTAATTAGGCGTGCATTTATCATTCTTAAAAAATTCGAATCTTTTTCTATCAATTCTACAATGAGATCATAGTATCTTGAATTTAATATTTTTTCAACCATATTCATATCGTTGTTGTTTAAGCATGTATCTACTATATTTAAGAAATTTGAATCTTCATTTATTAACTTACTAATTAGATTAAAGCAGCGTGAACTTAATATTTTTTTAGCTATATTTATGTTATTATTATTTAAATATGCATTTAATATATTCAAGAAATTTGAATCTCCATCTATCAACTTGGTAATAAGACTGGTATAGCGCGAGCTTATTATTTTATTAGCCATGTCCATATCATTGTTATTTAAACATACATTTATTATACCTAAAAAACTTGAATCCTTTTCTTCTATTAGCTCATTAACAAAATCTAAACAACGTGAACTTAATATTTTTTTAGTTAACTTTACAATTTCTTTAGCTGGTACTTCATTTTTATCTAATGATCTTTTAGCTTCGTTTAATACTTCATTTATAAGTCTTGAATAAATATTCTTTTCTTTGCCTTTTAGTTTATTTTTTAGACCTATTACACCAAATATTTCTGATTTTCTATCAGCTTTGATCATCTCTTCTTTATTTTTCTCCAAAACTTCTTCAATATTGGTAATTTCAATTATCTTTATTTCACTTTTGTTCAAAAATGAATTTTCTTTTTCCATAATTTACCTAAATTCAGCTATTAAATGTTAGTACATTGATAATTATAAAATAAATTTGTTATTTTGTAAAGTTTTTTATAAAAGTATTTTGTTACCATAATCTATAAAAGTTAACAAAACAATTTTGAATTTGTTTGTGAGTTTTATATTGAATTTTTAAATAAATAGTCATACCATTGCGATGTTTATTCCTTATTTACCCTCTATGTATTTAAGTTATAAATTAATTTTTGATTAAAATGAGTGTAAAAATTAGATTAGCAAGATTTGGAAGAAAGGGTGTTCCTTTTTATCATGTTGTAGCAGTTGATTCTAGAAAGAGAAGAGACAGTGGTTTTATTGAACAATTAGGCTACTTTAATCCACTTTTGGAAAAAGGTAATGAAAAGAGAATGTCTTTAAATTTTGATAGAATTAAGTATTGGTTGGGTGTAGGTGCAAAACCTAGTGACAGAGTTGCTTTGTTATTAATTGAAGCAAAATTTGAAGGTGCCGAGAAATACAAGCCTGTATTTACACCAAAAACTAAAGAAGAAACTCATGAAGAAACCAAATAATAATATGTGGTTGGTTCTTACCAACCGCATTGTTTTATTTTTTATTATATCATTTCTAAACGTATCGTTTTCATCAAACTTTTACAAAGAGAATAAATACATGTCGTCGAAGTATGATGAAGTAAATGTTAGAAGTGGTCCCGGAAAGAGTTTTAAGATAATATATAGATATAAAGTTAAAGGTTTACCACTCATAGTTCTCGGAAAGTATGATAACTGGTACAAAGTAAAAGATTTGAAAAACAATATAGGTTGGGTTAGCGATCATTTACTTTCAAAAACTCGAACTGTAATAACTTTAAATGAAAATAATTTTATTTTTAAAGACAAGAAAATTGCAAAGTCTTACCCATTATTTAAAGCTGATAAGAATGTTACATTGAAACTTATTAAATGCAGTAAGGATGTATGTAAAGTTAACATTAAAAAAAAGAATGGTTGGATACGTAAATCAGACATTTGGGGTTGGGATGAAACACTATTAGGAAATATTTTGTAAGTTAGACATAAACCATATTGATTTTTTTACATAATTGTTTATAATTAAAACCAGTTATGAACTGTTTGTAGTGTTATTTATAGGCTTTATGGTAAAAAGATTTGACATCCCTTGTAACTTTAACGGAAAAATGATTCCTGTTACACTCTATATAGGTGATCCAAAATCAGAAAATCATCCATTACATTTTCAGAGCAATTGGTTAGCTACTGTGAAAGGTGGTCAGATCCCACAAGATGTTATGGACTCGATTGCTAAAATTAGAGATTTAGCAGAAAAAAATAGTGTATCATTTGAGGATTTATGCTATTTTGCTGTAAAAAAAGCAAATGGGACATTGACAAATAGTGAAAATAATGAGAACTTTGAGAGATTGCTTTTAGGTGACAACAGTGATTGATTTATTTTTATTATTTGAATAATGAGAAATTCTGTTTTAATAAAGTACAGGTTTAGGTTTTTTTTAAAAGTATTCTTGCGCGTATTCTATGTAATAGTGGCAATAGTCTCTTGTTGCACATTATATTATTGTTTCTTTAAAACTAACAGTTTTTTATACAAAAAAAGGCAAGAATTTCTATACTTGGTGAAAATATCATTTAATAGTTTTAATTACGATATATGTAGTCAATTTTATATTGATGGTGTTTTATATTCTAATTATTTCGATATTCAAAATAGTGTCAACAAGTATTGTACAAATTTTGACTATACCATAAATGACTTAAAAAATGACATACTAAAAGATCCGTGGGTAAAAAGCGTCAATATATACAAAAAGTATCCAAATAGATTAGAAATAAAGCTTGTTGAATATAATCCGTTTGCTATCTGGGTTAACAATATCGGTGATTATAAATTAATAGATGAATATGGTGATGTTATTAGTGTTCCAACAAAAGAAGTAAAAGGATTTAAAAATCTATTTATCATAATTGGAGATGATATAAAACCAGAAGTGTATAATGTATTTAACTTGCTTTCGATTTATAATAATGTATCAAACAATGTTGTAAAAATAATAAGAATAGGCAATAGAAGATGGAATTTAATTTTTAAAAACGGCATGGTTGCCAAACTACCAGAAGAAGATGAAAACTATTTTAAGGTATGGAAAGAACTAGATAATATTGTGCTAACTAGCAACAATGATGATAATCTACAAGTGATAGATCTAAGAATAAGAAACAAGGCATATCTGAAATATAAGCACGAAAAAAAATAACACCGCAATTGATATGTTTATATCTTATATACTCACTTGCGGTGTTAAAACAACAACTATATGGAAAAGTATATACAAATAAGATAAATCCATACCATTACAACCAATCCTTATGCACGATTGTATTTGCGAGAAACTAAAAAGTCAAATAAAATTTGAATCGTATTAGAATAAAAAATTTTTAAAAAATTTATAACAGTTAAAATTATATTTGGTAAATTCAGTAAAACAAAATATATTATTTATATTGTATTTTTTAAAAAAAATAATACTATTGGATCAATTAGATTTAAAAAATATTTTGATATGATTAATCAGATTAGAGATGATTTGGTTCCCATGGTTATAGAGCAGACTCCACGAGGAGAAAGATCATTTGATATTTTTTCAAGGTTACTTAAAGAAAGAATTATATTTCTGAATGGTGAAGTTAACGATACTATGTCGTCGTTAGTTGTTGCACAATTGCTTTTTCTTGAATCAGAAGATCCTGAAAAAGATATATACATGTATATAAATTCCCCGGGTGGAGTTGTTACATCTGGATTAGCAATTTATGATACAATGCAATACATAAAACCAAAAGTGTCAACTATTTGTATGGGTCAAGCATGTTCTATGGGCTCATTGTTGCTAACCGCTGGCGCAAATGGACTAAGATATGCTTTACCAAATTCCAGAATAATGATTCATCAGCCATCTGGTGGTTGTCAAGGTCAAGCGACCGATATAGAAATTCACACAAAAGAAATTCTCGAAACAAAAAGAAAATTAAATAATATATATGTAAAACATACCGGCCAAAAACTTAAGGATGTAGAAAGAAATATGGAGAGAGATAATTTCATGTCACCAGAAAAGGCATTAGAATTCGGTATAATAGATAAAATTATTACTAATCGTAGTGAGATTTAATTAAAACAAAGGTGTTAATTCTATAAGATTAACACTTTTAATGATCAGAATAATAACAATGTAAGATTGTGTTTCCATTTCTTAAAGTTTTACAATACTGTTGTGATAAAATTTTGAATAATAAATGGCTTATTAACTATTACTTAAATAATTTCAAAAAAAGTGGTTGTTATTTATTTTTTAATATTTACTAAGTAACTATGACATCGTTTTACCAAAAATTATTGTTAAAATCCTTCCTCACTTTGCGAGGAAGGCATAGATTGTGGTCGAATAGACCTGTTTAGCCAGTAGTTAAATTGGAGATTCAAACTATAGTCTGATATTTCCAAAAACAACTGGAGAGACATTATTGAACGACGGTTAAGCATTTGAAAATAATAAAAAGCGTACGTTAATCTGAACTTGATTCAAAATCAAGTCCGTCTCGCAAGATGCAGGGTCTACGAATTCAGTACATTGCATAAGTAGCAAAAACTGAAAGATTTTTTTATAATCATTACTCTTTTAATCCTTTCCCTCCTTGAGGGAAAGTGCCACATATGGGCGATAAGGTGCTTGAAAGTTGTTTAAACTTCTTCGCGAGGTGTTGAGTCTCCGAACTCAACACCTAGTATTTACAAATATCGATTATTATATAACATAATATAAATTAAGTTCTGTAAACAGTCGGTACGGGATTCGGAGATCC
>CAKVBE010000017.1 GCA_934725005.1 uncultured Rickettsiales bacterium
ATACAATTAAACCAAACTCGATACAATTACAATTCTCCTTTATGGAAACTGGGTAATTTTAACCGGACAGTAGTGCCCTCAAGGAAGGGAAGGATTATTAATAGTTTTTTAATTACCTTATTTTTTATGAAATTTGAGTCTATACAAATAATTTAAAGTAATTAAGCCAGTACTTATAAACACTAAAACGAGCTGTTTGATCTCAGAATCCAACACCTAATGTTAGCAAGTATTGACTTAGTAAAATAATTTGATAAACGGCAGAATTTTAATTCTGAAAACATTGAGTGCTGGGTTCGGAGACCCAGCACTTCGTGTGATAGTTTTGGTTTTGGTAAGGAGAAATGACGTATTGTTTTGGCACATAATAGTTATAAAATATTAATTGGTATCTATATTTAAAAATTTTGTAACAATTGAAAAATTTTACAGCTATTGACTTAGTGGTATTATTTGTTACAATAACTGCTGTTTATTGTTTTTAATGTGAGGTTATATGTATGAAAATTCTATAGGAGAAGTTGGTACACCATCAACAACTGATACAAATAGATATATTGATGAATTATTAAAAGAAGCTGATAAACTTATTACGGAATATGAACATGAATCTCCAAACAATTGTCTACAAAATAAAAATTTATGTGAATATGACAGTAGTGAAAGCGAAACTGAAAGGGAATTTATGGAATTAAAAAAGTTGGGAAAATGCGTTGGTGATTTTGGTGGAAGATATTGAGATATTTAAATTATGCAAGATATTAAGTTTTTACTTAGTATTTTAAATAAGATTTAAATTATTTATGAATTCTGAAACAAGTTTAGAATGGCATTTTTATTTTTACGGTTATTTACATAATGTATCGATTTCATTTTCCAGGTACTTTATTATCTTTTTTTAAGAAATATGATAAACTATGCAACATTTTGATTTTTTTATATCGAAAAATTTTGAAAAGCAAATTTTGCTAGATATGTTCAAAAATGATAAAACAAAAACAATTAAAAATAGAGCAAAACAGTATAAATTTCCAATAAAACTAGCAAAGGATATAGTTAGGATTTCTGGAAACGAGTGCGAAGAAAAGTTGAGACGTTTTTAAATGTGTCTTATGAGAGAGATGCAAAAAGGATGACCGACTGTCTTAATATTTTTAAATCATATTGGGATAAAAATGGTAATTATTATTTTTGCAAATTAGAAAATTTTTTTGAGAAAAATATTGAGCAATACGAAGTACTTTTATCTAGGTATGTTGCCGGTACTTCTGATTGGTATGGGAATCATATATGTACAAATATTTTTTCATTAAAATGGAAAAAATATTGTAACCATAATTATTGTTTACTCTATGAAGTTGTTTTGTCTGAAGTTTTTAAAGCTATAAGAAAATTAAGAACTGTTGATGAATTATCGGATAATAATGTTTGGGTTTTATCAGAATTGTCAAGTTTTGTTATATTACATAGGTTATTTGATGAATTTAAGTTTATTAAAAAAACGTATTATGAACAAGTCGATGTTTTATTGGATAAAGCATATTTGATTTTTGATAATTCAAATGGAATTAATGATTTTATAAGAAGAATAATAAGTGTTAATTTTATTAACTAACGTTAAGATTTCACTTTTTTGAAGTGAAATGTTGTGTTATAAGTTGTACTGTTTAAACAAAATCATTAATTTAAATTGACGTTTTAATCCTCTCGATGAACTTAATTGCATCTTCATCAAAATTAAAATGAACTATTTCGCAATTACCCAATTTTTTATGATCATTTGAACCAGAAGCTATAATTAGTTGTTTGATTATAAAACCATGAGAAGAAAATAAAAAGTCATCCAAATTTTTATTATCTGATATTATTTTATGTATACATTTAACTATTCTATCTCTAACTTCTATTTTGCTTTCACCATTTGGAAATTTTAAATTATCATATTGTGTTTCATTACTCGACCAATTTTCATTAAAATTATCTCCAAAAAGTTTATTTACATCTTGTTTCAAAACACCATTACCATCACCAAAATTACATTCAATTAAATCGTTTTCTACAATGATATTTTTGATATTTAAATCATTTGCTACGATTTCAGCAGTCTTCATTGCTCTTTTTAATGGACTTGTGAATATTTTATTAAACTCAATATTTTTTATGTATTTTGATATATTTTTTGCTTGTGATACACCTTTTTCATTAAGCTCTATATCGGTTTGTCCTTGCAGTTTTCCTAAATTATTCCAATCAGTTTCTCCATGCCTGAAAATATAAACATTTTTCATAACAATTAATTTTCTATTAAACATTATTTAATCATTGTATTATTCATTTGTGTTTTTTCAACTTTTTTGTTTTTGTATCATTATCATTATAATTAACGCTTAATTTTTTAAATTAAAACTTTGCATGATATGATTTAATATTAACTATTTACAGGATTAGATATTAAATTATTTTGAATTGATGTTATCTATAGATACTAAATATCACGTTCATAGACTTAATATTTTATGAAATTTTTGTGAATTGTTAATCAATTTAAGAATTGCAGTTTTATTTTTGTTTTTATGTAAGATACCTATCAAAACACTGTATCCACTATTTCCAGAACTTATTTACAATTTATTAAATCTTTTTAACTAATTGTTAAATCAATATGTTTATATGGTTTTGAGCTATATGATTATGACTTGACTGTAAAAATATAATTGTCAAAATATTGCATAAATATTATTAATTTTTCCTAAAATAAAAATAAAAAGGAGTAAAAAATGAAAAATATAATTTTGTGTTTGATTATTGGTTTAGCTTGCCTATTGAATATAAACAAAGCAGAAGCTTGTGAGGTGATGACCTATAAAGATTATGTTAATATACCAACAGGAGTTGCTCTTACTAATAAACAATTAGAAGAGTATTCGACTAAATATTGTGGAGTAGTGCAATCACAAATGTCTTTTCAGGGTATGGATACAGTTGTAGTTGAATATAGTGGACCTAGTGAGTTTAGTTTCGCATTAGTAACATTTACTAATGGAGTTGTTACTGATAAAATGCAATTTGGATTAGAATAAAGTAAGTAAAAAAATTTAAAAGTTTTTTTTATATACTATGTTTTTTTTATGTGAATATATTTGCTTAATTTGATATATTAAAAAGATAAAATACTTAACGTACATTGAACCTATACTAAGTTCATGGTGATATTTTTTAATTTAAATATTTCCTTATGGTATAGTTGATAGCAAAAAGTTTAAAAATCAAAGAAGAACAGATACTAAAAATAATTCATAAGTATTTAAATTTTATTTTTAGTGTCTTTCTTTAATTCATTTTTCATTATTTTTAATATGTCTATATTTAAGTTCTTTAAAATTTTATATGCTGTATAAATATAAATATTTTGTTTATGTTCTGCTCTATAAAGAGTTGTATAATCTATTTCAGACATAAAACTAAAATCTTCCATTTTAAATTTTTTAGATTTTCTTAATTTTTTTATAAACTCAGAAAATTTTGTTAAAAAATAATCCTCTCTTTCCAACATAGTGATATTATATAAATACTCTCGACATATTGCAATATGATAAAAATTAATGTATTGCAATATTGCAATATTATTTATTGATTCTTTAAAAACCTGTATTTATCATAATGAATATTATTCAATTATTTTATATTTCAATGGAAAAACTAATATATTAAAATGGTGTAAAAATATTTTAATAGAAAGATGAAACTTGGTTTCTAAAAGATACAAAAATAACTATTATAACGTAAGGATTGTGAAAAGGTATCATTTTATAATATAACAAATAGTAAAATATATCGTTATAATTAGCTTTTAGTATATAAAATGTGAAAATAAAAAATTACTAATATCGAGGTTAAAAGCAAAACTTTGCATTTAAATAATAATATGGAACGACATTGTATGAATGAAATAAATATATCAATCAATATTGATCATATTAGAGATAATTACTTAACATTTAGAAAAATTACAAAGCAAAATAACTTGTGTATACCAGTTATAAAGGGAAATGCGTACGGTTTTAATCAAATTGATGTTGTTTATAATTTCCTAAATATGAGAGAAAATCCGCAAAGAGATTTTTTTGTTTATTCTATAGAAGAAGCTTGTGAACTAAGAAGAATTTTTGGTAATGAATTAAACAATATTTATTGTTTAACAGGTCCAACGGAAGAGCAGAAGGAATTATTTTTAAATTATAACATTGTGCCGGTAATAAATTCGATAGAACAGTTAGAGCGCTGGTGTAACTTTGCAATATCTGTTAATAAGAAATTAGGGTTCATAATTCAAATAAATTTAGGCTTAAATAGATCTGGTTTTCAGCAGAATCAATTATGTTATATTAAAAATTTTATTGAAGCTAATAAAAATAATGTTCAGATGCTGATGCTATTATCGCATATTGGGTGTCAGTACCGACTTAACAGTGAACTTGGAAAAAAGTATACAGTTAAAGAGTTTGAGCTGTTTGATGATGCTACAAGATATTTTCCAGATGTAAAAAGAAGCTTACTCGGAAGTTTTGGCATTATAATTATGCCAGAAGGTTTATTTGAGTCTAGTAGACCTGGAACTTTTTTATTTACTGGAGTTCTGAATAGTCAAGGTGGATACGATTTTAAAACAGCAATTACAATTATACTTCCTGTCCATATTGGTGAAAAAAATGACGAGATCTATATAAATTTCGGAATAAAGCATGGCATAACTACATTTTATTCCAAGAATGGTTTTATCTACGTAAATGGTGAAAAAATATTTGCAAAAAAAGTTGAAAGAACTAGAACTATCTTTGTTGTAAAAAACAATAAAAAGTATATTAAATCAAATTGTTTATTAATAGGTAATAATGGTGGTGACTATATAGATGGCAATTTATTTTCAATAATGAATGAAAGTACTCCTGGGGAAATTTTGTCTAGACTTATTGCTGGTTCTATATTATATCCTTCTGATTATAAACAAAAAATAATAGGTGGTTATCCGTTTAAAAATATTGTACGGGAATATGGGTATGGTATTAAACCAAGAAATACTGTTTTATTTAATGTTGATGGAACTATAAATAGATTAACTTCTACAATTACAGAAATAAGAACAGTTACAGATGATGGGTGGTGTGGTTATAATGCAACTGAGTTGGTTAAGCCAAATGAGACTATTGCAACTTTCTCTTTTGGTTACATTGATGGATTTTATAGAAAATTAAGTAATAATAATTTTTCTATTTTTGTTAAAACGAAAAGTAATAGATTAATTGAGTGTAAGTTATGTGGCTTGGCATCAATGGATCAAATGTGTTTTAAAATAGAAAATAAATATAAAGATAAGATTTTTGTTGGAGATGAAGTTGTAATAATAGATACAAATAAAAATATATTGTCTGAAAGATTTACTAAAAAACTTGGTCTTACAGAAGAAGAAATATTTTATTTGGTTAGGACTAGTTTTAGAGTTAAAAAGTTGAATTAGATAATTCATCATCTTATTTAGCTTTAAAATAAATAATTAAAAAGTTTAGCATCAAAATAAAATTAAGTTTTATGTAAACCGTGTGTATTACTTTTAAGAAAATACTTGTTGTTGAGTTCTGAGACCTAGCACGTTGCAAAATAATTTTTTATTATTGCTCGATAGTTTTTATTCCTTATATAGTATACACTGTTGTCCAGTTAAAACTTTATAAAATGATAATAGTTTATTTTTTATAATAAGATTTAATTAATATTTAATAATATTAAAATAATAATTATTGTTTATTACTCAATATCAACAAACAAATATAACACTACACCATTACAATGTCTACATTATAAATCACCAATTTATATGTTAGAAGAATATAAAAAAGAAAAAAAGAAGTAAACAAAATAAATAAAGTAAATAGAACAAACAACAAAATAAACAAAACAACTAAAACAAACAACAAAATAATATTAAATGACAATAAAATGATAAATAACAAAGAAAATAACAAAGACAATACAGAAAATAACACTATTATAAATGATAATCAAGTGGGATTAAATACTCCAAGGATGGAAAGGATTATGGAATGGTAACCAACAAAATCTTTGCTTTCCTTAATGAAAAAACAATGACTATGAAATAGAATATTGTATTGAATAATTAAATACCATGGCGACAGTCCAAAGTTTTAGAATAAGGCAGAGAAAATGCTTAATTAAAAATAAAATTCAAAGTAGTAAAAGTGAATAGTAGTTATTAATTTTATTTATTATACATTAAATCTATTGTTATTTTTATAGATTCCAAAGTAAGCTTAAAATAAATGTTCATTAGCGTTTAATATGTACAGGTAATAAAAAGTTAAAAGTGTAAGATTAAATATGTAAAAATGATTTAAAGTAACAGTTTTGATGTTAATAAATTTTTTAAACATGCTGATTGGTTACTGGAACGAACTATTTTGGTTCAAAAATGCGATAAGTGAGCAATAAGATAATCTATATTAACCGATGGTGCTCAGAGGCAGAATCGAACTGCCGACACAAGGATTTTCAGTCCTTTGCTCTACCGACTGAGCTATCTGAGCACTTGTTCATAATTATAAGGATTAAATTTTATAAAAACAAGTATTTTTTTCGTTAAAATTTATTTATTTAAAAATTCCTTTATCATTAATAAATCGTTCCATGCATCTCTTTTTTTTGTTTGATTTTTGATTAAAAAATTTGGCCCGAATAAAGATGTTGCTTCGACATTTTTATACATATATTCATTTGTGTAATCAAAAAATTTTCCGTGTGTCTTGACAATTGTATTTAAATAGTTTGTTAAACTCGATAGTGAGTAATTTCCGGTAAAAACGATCAATTTTGGGTTTAATAAGGATATAAACTTTTCTATAAATGGTTTGCATAACTCAAATTCTTCTCTTATTGGTATTCTGTTACCAGCTAATCTCCAGAAAAATGAGTTTATAAAGCAACAATTATTATAGTCTATTTCTATTGATTTTAACATTTTTGTCATGAGTTCCTCAACATCATCAGAAAATATTTTTCCGCTTATATCATCTTTTTCATTTGGAAAATCATTAACTATTAATATATTGCTCTCTAGATTGCCTTGATAAAATATTGTATTTGTTGCTGTATTTTTTATACTTGTGAACCCATCAAAATTCTGTATTGCTGATAAAATTGATTCAATAGAATTTAGATTGTCGCATATGTTTTTTGATTTTTGTATGTAATCTAATTTGTCTATGTGTGTTACATTTGCTTTATTTTGTTTATCTAATAGGCATTTTATTGTTTCATCAAAATTTTTCTTTTTGGTGGTTTCTATTATCTCGTTTTCGTTATTTTCTAAAAATGGGGATTCATTAAAAAATTCTGTTATGCCATTCGCATTCAGCCATTCTAGTAATATTGCAACATCTTCTGTCATTTTATTCTTCTTTTATCCTTTTTATAAATTCTTTAAAATCTTTTGTGTCTTCAAAATTTAAGTATACAGAAGCAAATCTTACAAATGCAACTTTATTAATTTTTTTTAATTCATCTAAAACAATATTTCCTATTTCTTTTGTTGTTATTTCTTCGACATGTTTGCAATCTATTTGATTTAGTATATTTTCTACAACTTTACTTAGTTGTTCCTCTGTAAGTTGTTTACCTGATCCCATTTTTACAGAATCCTTTAGTTTATGTCTATCAAAAATTTCCCTCCTTCCATCTTTTTTTATTACAATCACGTCTCTCCTTAATACTTGCTCTAACGTTGTGAATTTTGCATTGCAATTCAGGCAGGCCCTCTTTCTTTTTATAGATATCCCATCGTTGTATTCTCTACTATCTTTTACTATTGTATTCTCGCTACCGCAAAACGGACATTTCATATTTTGGTACATTTGACACGTGTTAATATTACATATATTATTTACTATATTTTAGAAATTTCAATATGCTAAAGTGTATTTTGATTAGTATTTATTGTTATTTTTTGACATATTGTTTGTATATTTATTATTTTTCAATGTATAATTACGAGATTTTTATTTGTTTAAAGTTAATAAGACTTGTTAAGGTATTTTTGCTTGATTTTAATTTATCAAAACATACATTTGTAATTAGGACATGGGTAATCTCATTTTTATATGTGCGATAATTTTGAAAAAGAAATGGAAGAATTGGCAAAACCTAGAAGTAATGGTAATGCTATCTTAATGTTATTAACTGTTTTTTGTATTGCTATATTTGTATTTTTAATAGTTAAATCTATGCAAGTTAAAAATAGATCAGCAAGTACTCCCGTGATTCTAGAAAATGGAAGTGATGATATTGACGATAAAGATTTTGAAAACAAGGCTAATATTGATGGTTTAAATACAGATTTTTATGATTTGATTGATAATGATTCTGATGTTAATAAGGACGATGAGGATATTGTCTTGAATAATGATGATTACAGCAGCGATAAAGATCTTGAATCAAAGATTAGTGAATTATTTGATGTGGATTCACTAAATAGTAGTGATAAAAAGGAGGTAAAAGTTAATGATAATATAAAAAATGTATTTGTAAATGAGAATAGTACTTTTGATGATGTGGATATAGCTACTACTATTAACGGTAAACATGGTATAAAAGTACAGCTTGCGGCTTTAAAAACAAATGATTTTGCTATAGAATATAAGAATAATATCGTCTCAAAGTATAACAGTTTGTTTAAGAACTTGGAATTTTTTATAAAAAAAGTAGACCTGATGGATAAAGGAATATTTTATAGAGTACAGTTTGGTGTTTTTAGAGATAAAAAGGAGGCAAAGATGTTTTGTGAAAAATATATAAAAATATCAAATAATAATTTATCCAGTTGTATAGTTGTTGATGATTAAGTTTTTTAAGATTTTTTTAAAAACAACATATTTATGTTGTATTATCTTTTATCTATGTTACCATATATTTAGTGGAAAATATGGTATGATGTCGTATGCAACTATCCAAAATGATCTTGTTCATAAAAAGATAGAGTATCAAAATGCTTTGAATGAGATTGATAAGATTCAAAACAAGATTAACAGATTAAAGCTAAACAATTTAGATTTGGATTTATTTGAAGAGGAATTTAAGAAAAACACTGGTTTTGTTTCTGAAAATGAAATTGTTATTTTTACTGGTGGCGGTAGTAATAATATTGAATGATTTATGTATAGTGAAAGATTTATAGATGAGTTAAAAAGTAAAATACTATTGTCTGATGTTATCTCTAAAAAAGTTAATATTATTGTTAAAGGTAATAATAAAACGGCTTTATGTCCTTTTCATAATGAAAAAACTCCATCATTCCATATAGATGATGTAAAAGGCTTTTATCATTGCTTTGGTTGTGGTGTTAGTGGTGATGTTATAAAGTTTGTAATGGAAACAGAGGGGCTTTCTTTCAAGGAAGCTGTAGAAAAATTAGCTGAAGATTATTCAATAAAGTTGCCAGTTATTGGGAATTCAAAGGTATCCAAAGAACTAGAGGATGAATATGACATATGCTACAAGATAAATGAAGAATCTTGCAAATTCTTTGAGAAGAATATTTGGGAACCAAATGGGAGAGGCGCTTTAAATTATATAAGTAAAAGGGGTTTAAAAAAGGAAGATATAAAATTTTTTAGAATTGGCTATTCAATGAATTCGTTTTCAGCATTAATAACGCATTTAAAATCACTTAATTTTAAAGAAAAAGATATAGAAAAAGCAGGTTTTATAGTATCCGGAAATAACGGTTATTATGACAAGTTTAGAAATAGGGTGATGTTTCCAGTTTTTGATAAGAAAGGAAGAGTCATTGCATTTACTGGTAGAGTTATGGATGATGCTATTCCTAAGTATATGAATTCACCAGAAACAATTTTATATCATAAAAGTGATATTCTGTTTAATTATTTTCAGGCAAGAAAATATATTTATGATAAGGATTGTGCTATTTTAGTTGAAGGTAATCTTGATGCAATTTCTTTATTTGTTAATAAAATTGAAAATGTTGTTGCTCCGATGGGAACGGCTACAACCTTGAAACAAATAGAAGAATTATGGAAATGCTGCAACAAAATATATGTGTGTTTTGATGGTGATGAGGCTGGACAAAAGGCAATGGTTAGAGTTTCTAATATGGTTTTACCTATTTTAATGCCTCAAAAAGTAATGAAATTTATTATATTGCCAAAAGATGAGGATCCTGATAGTTATATAAGGTCTTTCGGTAAAAAGAGTTTTATTTCCTATGTAAAAAGTAATTCTTATTTATTATCTGAATTTTTGTTTGATAATGAGTTAAAGAAGATTAACCGTCTAAATAGCAATGTTATTGATGAGTTGACACCAGAAGAAAATGGGATTTTAGAAGTTGGATTATTAGGAATAATTAAAAATATAAATAATGAAATAGTTAAGAAAAATTTTTTACGATTTTTTAGAAAAAAATTGTGGGAATTGTCTAAATTCAAAAGAAGTGATATTTTATCAAAATATAAACAATTTACCGAGATTAAATTTAATAAAATTTTACCTAAAAAAGGTACAATTAGCGAAATTGATAACTCTATAACGTTTTG
Source organism: uncultured Rickettsiales bacterium (assembly GCA_934725005.1). The sequence continues at coordinate 10,620 of CAKVBE010000017.1, forward strand.
TGAAAAATCGATGTTTAATTTAATTATCGATAATCCAGATGTAGTTGATGAATTATTTAAGAATTTTAACATAGATATTTTTGGATTTGATTTTTCTTGTAGTGAAAATAATGCCATAAAATCAATATTATTTGATTTTTATGAAAAAGATAAGTTGAATTGTAAAGATGAAATATTAAATAAGCTAAGAGATAACGGTTTTATTGATTTTTTATTTGATAAATTTAGAATAGTTAATTGTAATGAGGATAAAGCTTTAAAAGAACTCTATATATTAGTTCTCGAGTGGAACGAGTTTCATTTAGTGAAAGAAATAAAGCAGTTAGTTACTACTAACAATGATAACAATAGGCGAATTGAATTGGAAAAAGAGCTGAGCGAAATAGTTAAAAAGAAGGAAAGATTTAAAATTAATTCTAATAATATTTAAAGGGATACGATGAAAAAAGATAGTAGTTTATCTAATGATTTAATGAATAGCAATGAAGCACGTTCTATTGTTGTGAAATTGCTAGAAACAGGAAAGAAAGATGGTTCTCTCACTATAGACAAAATTAATGATATTATTGGAGATAAAATTGATCCAGAGAAAATAGAAGAGATTGTAAAAGTTCTTAACGGTGCTGGAATTGAAATAGTAAATAATGATTCACACAAGGATAGAAAAAAAACAGAATCCCATACCAAGGTTGAAGCAAAGGAAAATAAACAACGTCCTAGTCCTAGTGTTATGTTTAAGACTGATGATATACAGGGTAGGGATACTAGTAGATTTAGTATTGGTGATGCTGAAGAAAATAAAGATAGAGATGCTAGTTTAGGACTTGAGGAAAATTATGTAAAAAATACTGATGATCCCGTTAAGATTTATTTAAGGTCTATTAATAAGGTTGGTCTCCTTAGTAGAGAGGAAGAGGTAGCTACAGCTGTAAAAATAGATGAAGCTAAAGCCAGAGTAATAAAAGGTTTATTTAAGATACCTTTCGTTTTAAAATACATATTAGATTGGTATAACGGTCTGTCTAATGGAACAATTCAGCTAAGAGATGTTATAAGAATAGATGAAACGGTTAACAATGACTTATACACCGAAGAGATTTTGCAAGATAGTTCTAATGGTATTCTTTTAAGTGATGATGGTTCTGATGTTAAAAGTATTACCGACACAGAAGATTCATCTGCTGATTTAATAAGTTCTATATTTGATACTGATGATAGTAAAGATGATGATTTTATATCACAGAGTCATCAAAAAGGTAATGATGATTTTTCTGATATGATTGATCAAGATGATGATAGTATAGACGAAGATAAGGATGAAATGTATGCAAATTTATGCAATGTTGAAAGATCTTTGTTGCCTAAAGTTCTGATCATTTTAGAAAAAGCAAGCGTTATCGTACAAAAGATATTAAATTATTCAAGGGAAACTGGATTTCTATCTGATTATATCGAAGAAGATGGTGTGAAAAGACTTTTTGATGAATTATTTAGAACAATTTCGGACTTATCATTTAACTCACAAATGGTATCGAGTATACTAGAAGAACTTTACAAAGTTGAAAACAAAATGCTTGATATTCATAAGTCCATTATAAAGTTAGCTACGGATTTCGGCATTTCAAGAAAAGAATTTTTAGAAGTTTATGACCAGACAATGGATGTAGATGAGTGGATTAACAAGGTTAAAAAGATAAATAGTAGTAAATGGAAATCTTTTATTGATGAGAAAGAAGATGAGATAAGAGGACTCTATGCGAGATTATACAATTTATGTAAGGTTGTTGGATTAAGACAAGATTACCTGATCGGATTGATAAGAGATATAAAAAAAGACAAGAAAGAAGAAGATGAAACAAAAAAGTTTATGGTTAGTGCAAACTTAAGACTTGTTGTTTCAATTGCTAAGAAATTTATAAACAGAGGTCTACAATTCCTTGATCTGATTCAAGAAGGAAATATTGGTTTAATGAAAGCAGTAGAGAAGTTTGAGTATAAAAAAGGTTATAAGTTTTCTACATATTCAACCTGGTGGATAAGACAGTCAATTTCTAGAGCTATAGCTGATCAGTCTAGGAT
>CAKVBE010000018.1 GCA_934725005.1 uncultured Rickettsiales bacterium
ATAATCTATTATTTCTTTTCTTTTTTCTAATAAATTGACGTTAAAATTTAAATTATGTTTAAAACTGCAACTTCCCCATTTAGAAACCATGTTTTTTATGGTCAATTTATTATGCTCTATGTTATAATTAAATTCATATTTTTCTAAAAAATATTTAATCCTACTTGTGATAATACTGTATAATTCTGATTTTTTCCATGAATTTATTGTGCCATTTATGTCTATTTCTGATTTGTTTGGTTTGTATATGTAAAAAAAACCATTATTCTTGTCAATTGAACAAAATGGTTTTCTTAATAGTTTTGATTCTATGATCTTTGTTTTGTAGACTTTACCAAGGTATTTTAAAAAATTTTTGCTATCAATCTGTTTATTGATATGATTTAAGATTTTTTCTTTATTTCTGCTGATAAAGTTATCTATAAAAGCCTCATTAAGAGTTTTTGGTGCATAGATATACACTAAATTATTAATTACTCTTATTGATATACTCCTTGTCCTATTCTTTGATCTGACCAAAAAATAATCAAAAATGTTGTTGTAATTTCTTATTCTTCTATACATTGTTCTTTATGCTATAGTAAATGAAGTTACCATCTTTTGTTTTTTTTCTTTTGGTTTCAGTAAATCCTAGCCTTTTTAATAAATTTATTGACCTTATATTTTCTTCAAACAAAAACGCGGTAATTTCTTTTATAGATTTAAAATTTTTGAACAGATAGTCTATTATTGCTTTGCCGGCCTCCGTTGCGTAACCATTTCCCCAGAATTTTTTATCATATGCGTAACAAAAATTTAGACTTCCATCGTAATTATGAAGAACACCGCATTGTCCCAAAAACTTCTCATTCTTATCATATATGGCGTAGTAACTGTAACCTTTTTCATCTTGTGTATCTAATATTTCCTTGTATTTTAATAAGCATTCTCTAAATGTTTTTGCTCCACCTATAAAATATTTCATTACAACTTTATCTTGATTTATGCGACTGAAGTCTTCAAAATCTTCTCCGTCAAACTTTTTTATTAAAGTTCGTTCTGTTTCTAAAATTATGCTATTTTTATTCATTTCCACTCTCTTGTATAAAAAAACACTTTAAAATATTTTCCAATAAACATGCGACTGTTAATTTTCCAACTCCATTTGGAACTGGCGTAATATATTTGCAATGTTCGCTAACGTTATCAAAATCAACATCGCCGTAAATTTTATTATTAATTCTATTAATTCCAACATCTATTATTAAAGAATTTTCATTTATCATTTCTTTTTTAAGAAATTTGGCTTTTCCAATTGCAATGACTATTATATCAGCTCTTAGAGTTTCTTCTGAAATATCTTTTGATTTTGAATGTAATATTGTGATACTACAATTTTCTTGTAGTAACAATTGTGCTATTGGTTTTCCACTTATGTTTGAGCGTCCTATTATGACAGCTTTTTTCCCACTTATATCTTTATATATTGATTTTATAATCTTTATACATCCGTTTGCTGTACATGGTAATAATATATTGTTGTTTTCCTTTTTTTGATAGAAAAATTTACCTAAATTATAATTTGTTAGACAATCAACGTCTTTTTTGGGGTTGATTGTATTTATTATTCTTTCTTCGTTAAGGTTTTTCGGTAATGGAAGTTGTACTATTATGGCTGTAATTTTTTTATCATTATTAAGACGATTTATTGTATTTATTATTTCTTCTTCTGTGGCATTTTCATTGGCATTAATTGTAACAGTTTCGATTCCGCAATAATTACATGCGATTATTTTGTTTTTTAGGTAAATTTTACTAGCTTCACCTTGATTAACACTAATTAATGCTAGTGTTAATTTTAGATTTTTCGATTTTATTATATTTTTAACATCATTCTTTATTGAAATTGCTAAGTCTTTACAATTTATTATCATAATTATTGTTGCAATCTTCTAATGTTAAATCATACATAGAATGCTCTATGCCTGAAACACTTGGTGTTGATGAAAATATCCAGCCGTAAAATATTTGTTTACTCTCACCTTTTTTATTCACTTCGAATACTTTTAGTAACAATTTATTTTCTGGTGTTTCTTCTGGATAAGATTTCCAACATTTTAAAGGTATAACTATGAGTTTTTCAAATCTTGTTTGTTCTCCAATTTTTATATTAGAAGTGAAGCTTTTTGCTGTCATTTTGTCCAAGAATCTTATTTTTGCTGTGTTTACAAATCTGTTACTATTTGTTTCACTGATTGTTTTATATCTGTGTTCACTACTTGCAAAACATAAATTCATTGAAAAAAACAGTGCTAAAATTAGTAATTTCTTCATTTACTGATTTTTATTAGCTTTGTTGAACATAAATTTTGTAACCATTTCTTCTAGATCCATTGTTGATTGTGTGAATTCAAATTCGTCATTACTTTTCATAAACTCATCACTTCCGCCTATTTGAACCTTTAAATACTTACCACCGATTATACCACTAGTAGAGACTGTTATTGTACTATCAACAGGAATTGAAACATTTGAATTTATTTTTAATAGCAACTTTACTTTATAGTCTCCATCTATAATTAGTGAAGAAACAGAACCTATATCAAGTCCACCTATTTTTACTTTGCTACCTACAGATAATCCTTCAACGTTTTCAAATTTTGCATAAACATTGTATGTACTGATGTCAATTTTTTTACCCGTTACTCTTGCAACGAATACACAGAAAAATATTGCAATTATCACAACAAAAAAACCAACAACTGTCTCAAAATATCCTCTTTTCATCAATTTTTCCTTATAAATTTATATAAATAACACCTTTAAGTAACCAACAAAGAATGTTGAAACTAGCATAATAATAAACATAGAAAACATACTGTATTCTAAAACTTTAATTTTTCTAGTATTTTCTTTAATATCAATGTTGTAATTATCATCGTATTCAATATAATTATCATCTATTTCTAAAATATTAAAGTTCTTAAAAAGAAATATCAAATATGTAATCTTTGTTATGATCAATAATATTAATAATAAATATTTATTGTATCCACCTAGATTGAATAAAACCGTACTATTTATATGATATAAAACACCAATTGGTAAGAACATTTTTAAGCATAATAAAAATACAAAGAATAACCTATAGAATACTTTACTGTTTAAATGTATTACATTTTCATTATATTTTTCTAGTAGATAATTATAGAATAAATATATCATAAAATCACTAGTTAAATGTTCAAATATAAATAGAAAAGATAAATACATTGAACTTCTGTCATTAAGTCCTATGCAAACTATTATCAACGATAGGTAAATATTTGTAATTTTTTTTACAAAATTATACAGGGTAGGGCATTTGATAATATTATAGCATGAGTACAATGTAGCAAGTGTTCCAGCTGTGATAATTACTGCCTTAATCTGTATAAAATTGAATAAATAGTCCACATTAAATAAATATTTTAAAAAGTATAAAACTGAATATGCAGATAGTGCACTATTTACAAATAATACCAAAAAAGATAATAAATTTCTGGCTTCTTTTTTGCTTTTATTTTTGTAGAAAATAATGTCTAGTGAAAAGAATTTTAGTATTAAGCCAACAAAAAATAGGATTACTATAAGTGATAATGCTATATTTGTTGATATATTTGTTGTTAAAAATCTCTGCATTATATATATCATTCTATGCGAATTGAAAAATAAACATAGAAAAAATATTGACAATAAAACTATAACTGATCCGCAAATTGAGTTTAAGAAATAATTGAAAGAATTTTTAAGATCTTTTTCGTTTTTGTAATCTGAGATTATTGTATACATTGTGAATGAATATAATTCTAAGAATATAAAATAATTACAAATATTTGATGTAAATATTATGCCAAACAATGAAAATATGTTTAGTAAATATGTCATAAAAAAATATTTTCTATGTGATACGTCTTTATCTTTTTTCTTATCAATCTTTAAAAACTCATAATTTGTGTTCAAGAATATAAATATATGTATTAATACCATTATTAGAGCAAACAATATTGAAATATTGTTGATTCTGAATTCGCCACCTATTAAAGATTCAACTCCTTTTATTGTTACAAATAAACTGCCGTCACTATTCAATTTTAGTAATGTGGTAAACAATAAAATCAAAGAGGTGAATAGTGTACTAATCACAGATAATACGTTGAATTTTTTGTTTTCTATTAAACAAGTACCTATTGAAAACAATATAGGCATAAAAAATAAGATATACGGTATATTATATGCAAACCTACTGAACATTACTTTATCTTTAAAAAATTATTAATAATTCCGATACTTATCGCAATATTTAAAATAAAACTAATAAATACCATTGTGATAAATTCACTGAGTAAATCTTCTTTTCCTTGTATATACAATGTGTAGCACATGAACACTATTAAACTGTTATAAGCTATTGCAAGACTTATAATTTTTTTCAGTGGTCTTATACTAAATGCAAAAATGAATAGTGACCAAGAAGCACAAAATAACAGTAAAACTGATAAATAAACTCTTATATATGTCATGATTAATTAACTAAATTTAGTAATAAAAGCAACAAAAACACGAACAAAACTATCAGGGCAATGTTGGTAACTATTTTTAGAGAAATCAATCTCTTAATATTTACCTCACTAAATCTTAGATAAAACAAAATATATGATAGCATTATGTATATAAAAGAATTTAGCAACGATACGAAACTAATTCCATCTTGTGAAAATAATAAAAATCCAGAATACAACATTAATATCGGGATTAAAAATCCTATCATCGTTTTTAGTATTAAATCATTCCTCATTGTTGATTTCTCCTACTTCTTCTTTATTTATACTTTTGTGAGATTTTGAAATAAAAAACATGAATACTACAAATAGCGTGTATAAAATTATTAAAAAATTATACTTTTTTAAAAATGATTTATTTTCAAAAGCCTTTGGATGTTTTATGTATTGATAATCAACCTTTCCAGTTTTGATATTCATTACTTCATTCTTTATATCAATACCGTGTTCATTTTTTATGTAGTTTCTATTATAAATTAACAGTTTATCATCACTTGAGTTTATTATATCTTTGTTGTTAATCTTTATAAAAGAGTAGGCTGTCATAGAGAATATGCATAGATAAAATATAATTGATAAAATTACCGTACTCTTTTTGTTGGCACCTATTGGTGTATCAACTATTTCTTTATTGTTTTTGCTATAAAATAACAAATAGACAATAAGAAGCATAAACACTACGTTCATAAGTAATAATGTTAAAAAATTGTCTTGCTTGTAGAAAATAAAAAGTAAGTTCATTATGCTGATAAATTCTGAGCAGAAAAACACTAAAAATCTAAAAAATAAATCTCTAACAAAAAAAATGTTGCCCAGGTATAGACATATCAGAACCAGTGTAAAAAAAATGTCTATATTTCCGAATATAATCCCAACCATATGTATAATTGTAAATAAAAACAATTAGATAATACAAATAATTATTTAAATCTTCAAGGAAAAATTGATGATTGTTGAATTAATATAAACATTAAATTTCTTAAATAATATAGTTTTTGAATTAAATATGTTTAATAATGTTAATATTGACTAATAAATATTAGTTCATATGATAGGTTCCATAATTTCAATTTTGATTATTATGTTAGAATTTTTTAAGAGAAATAGAATATTTTTTTTATCAATACTGTTATCAATTACTTTAATAATTATTGACCAGATAACTAAAAGCGCTGCTATCACTAATGTGAATAATTTAATGCATAAAACTAATGGTATACATGAGTATTTTAATATATTACCATTTTTGAATATAGTTTTGGTGTTCAATAGAGGAATAAGTTTTGGTATATTTAATAGTAGCTCATTTATGCCAACATTATTGTTGTTTGTTATATTATTTATTATTCTCTATGCTTTTTATATGCTATGTAAAAGTAATAGTATATACAGATCAATGTATTTAGGCATGATATTGGGGGGTGCTATTGGAAATGTTATAGATAGATTCAGATATGGTGCTGTAGTTGACTTTATTGATTTTCATATATTGAACTGGCATTTTCCAGCATTTAATTTTGCTGATGCAGTAATATCTTTGAGTGTGATATTTATAATAGTAGAAGAATTTATGCTACTAGATAAAAAAGCAGATAAATAGAATGTTATTGCTATTTTTATTTATTTAATAAGAGAAAATTATCATTGATTTTAATTTATTTATCTTTACGATGAAAATAATATTTGTACTTTATTTTAGCTTGTGATAGTAGATAATTTGACTTTAATTGCCTGTGTATCAATTTTTAGTGCTTCTATTTGTATGGGCTTAGGTTCAATAGCTATAGGTTTTGGTGAAGCTGGTATAGCTGAAAAAGCTATGACTGCGATTGCTCAACAACCAGATGAAGCTGGAGAGATTTCAAAAACATTATATATTTCGATGTCTTTGTGTGAATCTGCAGCAATATATTGTTTGGTTGTAGCTATGATTCTTATTTTTGCCAATCCATTTTGGAATGCTTTGATCCAGAAGATGTAATTAAAGTTGTAGTTTTTATGGTTTTGTGCGTCGCCTGATAAATATTATTAGATTTTTGTGATATTAATGTAAATTAATGTCCGTTATACTGTATTATAATGTTTATTTGGTGATTTTATGTTGAAAGTTGAAAATTTAAGTGTTTCTTTTGGGAAACAAGATGTATTTAGTGATATAAGCTTTATTTTAAACGATAAAGAAAAATTAGGATTAATAGGAAGAAATGGTTGTGGAAAGACAACATTACTTAAAATAATAGCTGGTGAATTAGAACAAACCAGTGGCACAGTATCTGTATCAAAAGGTTATACAATAGGCTATTTAAAACAACATTTACAGTTTACTGAAAATAATATAGTTGATGAGGTTTGTTTGGCATTGCCTGATTACAAACAATATAATACTTGGGAAGCTGAAAAGATATTAATGGATTTAGAATTTTCTATAGAAGATCTGAATAAGAATCCTAATGAATTTTCTGGCGGCTGGCAAATAAGATTAAATTTAGCAAAATTATTAATATCTGAACCTGATTTATTATTACTCGATGAACCAACAAATTATCTAGATATAATTTCCATAAGATGGTTAAAGAGATTTTTGCAAGAATGGAAAAAATCATTTATCTTGATTACACACGATAGAAAATTTATGGATGATGTTATAGATCATACATTAATTATACATAGAGGTATTTCTAAGAAAATTACAGGAAATACACAAGATATGTATCAAAAAATTATGGTTGATGAAGAAACATATGAAAAAACTAGAAAAAATGAAGAAAAGAAGAGAGAACAAGTAGAAAGATTTATAGAAAGATTTAGATACAAGGCAACAAAAGCTGTTCAGGTACAATCAAGAGTTAAGATGCTTGAAAAACAAGAGGTTAAGCAGGAATTATCAAGTATAAAAAATCTCGATTTTGAATTTAAGTATAAACCTATTTTAGGAAATAGCCCTTTCATATCTGTGAAAGATTTAACTTTTGGCTATGATAAGAGCAAAATTTTAATAAAGGATTTTTCAATTGATATAAAAGCTGGTGACAGAATTTGTATAATTGGAAAGAATGGAAAAGGTAAATCAACATTAATGAAATTACTCGTTAATGAATTAAAACCATTAAGTGGTGATATTAGGGTAAATGAAAAAGTCTCTATTGGTTATTTTGGACAGATGAACATAAACAGATTGAATCTAAACAATACAATAGAACAAGAGTTGTGGGAAGTTGATAAGCATATGACAAAAGGTGAAGTATTGGCTATGGCTGGTAATATGATGTTTTCTAGTGATCTGGCACAAAAAAAGTTGGACATCCTAAGCGGTGGAGAAAAAAGCAGAGTATTGCTCGGTAAAATACTTTTAAAAGAAAACAATTTATTATTGCTTGATGAGCCAACCAATCACTTAGATATGGAAAGTTGTATAAGTTTAGTTGATGCCATAAATGTTTTTAAAGGTGCTGTCGTTGTTATATCACATAATGAAGAACTATTAAATAATGTTGCTACAAAGTTAATAGTTTTTGACAATGATAATGTTTTTTTATTTGATGGAACATATGAAGAGTTTTTGAGTAAAGTAGGTTGGTCAAATGAAGAGAAACAAGCAGTAAAAACTGAACAGAAGGAAAAATCAACCGTTATTGAAAAAAAGAAAAATCCAAACAAAAAATTAATAGATAAACTTAATGAAGAGATTTTTAATCTAGAACTAGAGATGGAGGAAAAAATTATTGCTGGAGACTATAATGTGGTTGATTTAGAAAAGAAGATTAAAGAAAAAAATGAAGAATTGGAAAGAATAATAAAAATCTAACAAGTATTTATCATAACAATTTTTTCTTTTTGCGGGTGTTTTTCCCGCATTACTACTTTCAACTAATTTCTAAAAATTCCGTTAAATATTAGATCTGGTCTTTCCTTTTGTAATAATTTTAAATCATTATAACCTGAACTATCATTTAAATTTATTTTTGACATTCCCCTTAAATATAAACTATTGTGGTAAACTTCAGCTTCTCTTGGTGAAAGTTTTGAAGTTTTTGTATTTAATGTATCTATGGCATCTGTAGTATGTTTTATGACTAATTTATTTTTTATTGAATTAAGCATCTTATCATCACCATAATATATTGTTGCTAGAATATAATTTACCTCAGGTGAATTATAATTTTTCAGAATGTCATTATAACAATTTATTATGCTTTCTGACGTTTTTACGCCTGTATTAAAACTTTTAGTTAATAAAATATTACAATAATCTTGCTTGTATTCAACGTTTTCTGGATATTTTGACATTAAAATACTTATTTTAGTTAAAGCGTAGTCATATTGTCTATTTTCAACAGCTTTTCTGGCATTTATATAATCAGTTTCTACAACCTCATAATCCTTAAATTGTTTTTTGTTATTTGCTATCTCATAGTTTGTTATTAAAATATAACTTTCATTGTTATTTCTATCATATCCTAGTGTTATGAAATCAAATAAGTATTCAACATTGGATTTTTCATTACGCAATTTATTTGAAGCATCCTTTTGTATTAGACAGTTAAATCTTTTTCCATTATTTATTAGAACAACTTCATCGTAGAATAAATTGAATTGTTGTGTGTTTAAACTTGTTAATGTTGTGTTTGTAAAATCATCTTCAGTATTTATCTCTTTATTATCTAAATATTTACTTTCGATCCAGTCTTCTAAAAACTTTGAATTGTTATGTCCGATTTTTTGATTATATACACCAGTGTAAATTGCCTTTGTTATAAATCTTTTTGCTGGATAAAAGAAGATTTTTTCTATATTGTCAGTTCTTAACTTTAATAAAGCATCGTTGGCTCTTATAACTCTAATTATATTATCTTTATTACTTAATTTATTTATATCTTTCAATTCAATATAAGCAATGTTTTCTTCAGCAAACGAGTTAGTAATACTAAAAAAAATAAGGAAAAATAGTATTTTTTTAATCATTTCTCACCAAATCTTAATTATATTTAAGTGTAATCTATTTTAATAAAATTAATAATTAACAAATTTTTATTATCAATTCGTAAAAAGTAGATCAAACATATTTATATTAATTATTAGTATATTTTTACTTAAATATTCCAATTGATTTTAATTTATTTTATTTATGATATAAATCATATTTATCTAAGTATATCAAAATGCATATTGATTTATTTACATTTTTTGTCCAGATCATAAATTTTTTAGTACTTTTATTTATACTTAATCGTGTTTTGATAAAGCCACTCATGACAAGTGTTGAGAATAGAAGAAAGAATATAATAAAGCAAAATGAAGATATTGCTTTAAAGCAAGATGAATTAAACAATGAGATAAGATTATATGAAAGCAAAATTTCCGATTTTGAAAGTTTTAAAGTACAAGAAAAAAGAAAGATTGAATCAGAACTTCAAGAACAAAAGAATTTAAAAATTATTGAAATCCAAAATGAAGTCGAAGAGGAAAGAAAAATACTTCTGAATAAACTCGTGTCAGAAAGAGATTTAATAATTAATGATATCGTAGAGTCTGTTTGTCTGAATTTATCTGACTTACTTAAAAAAATATTTATCGATTTAGCTGATGAAGATTTAGAAAGTAAGATTGTAAAAAAGTTTGTTTTTAGATTAAAGAATGCAGAGCAATCAGAATTGGACAGAATAAAAAATTTAGACAAAGATGAAAAAATAACTATAAGTTCGAATTTTGGTTTATCTATAGATAACAAAGAAGCGATTATAAATTTTTTAAAAGAGCAAGATATAGATAATAGTGTGATATTTTTACAAGAAAATAACATAATCCTCGGCGTAAAAATGATGGTTGGAAATATTGTAATTAATTCAAATATTCAAGATATTATTGAACAGTTTAACTCAGAATTAAAAAATAAGTTATAAGGTTATGGAAGTAAAAAATAAAATTGATGCTGTCTTTAATAACATATCAATAAAATCTTTTTCTATAAAAGAAGAGGGGACTGTAATTGATGTAAATAATTCTGTTGTAGTTGGTAAAGGATTCACAAATATAAAATTTGAAGAATGTGTTTTAATAAAAAATAAATACCATGGAATAGTTTCTGTAATTGAGAAAGATATTATAAAAGTAATTTTATTGGATAAAACTAACGATATTATTATTGGTGACAAAATAACAAGAACGTATGAACCATTAAAAGTTCCTGTTGATGACAACATGATTGGAAGGATATTAAATGGGCTTGGTGTACCAATAGATGATGGTAATAGTATAAAGGCCGATGAGTATTACAATGTTGAGAGACCATCTAAAGGAATAATGGAAAGACAAAGTGTTAAAGAACCATTAGAAACAGGAATAAAAGTTATAGATTCATTAATTCCAATTGGAAAAGGGCAACGTGAATTAATTCTTGGCGATAAACAAACTGGAAAAACTAGTATAGCTATAGATACTATTTTACATCAAAAAAATACTGATGCAATATGTATATAT